>JAJRWN010000117.1 GCA_024276745.1 Bacteroidota bacterium | reverse complement strand
GCGAGGCAATACGTCTGAATGTGCAGGTATAATGAGTACATCATCGAATGTAAGACCCTCTTTGAAAAATTTATCATTTTGATTTGGCATGGTCAGGGATTTTGATGGCCGGATAATGCCGGCAAAGTTAAGAAATTAAAGCCGAGTGAGTGAATAGCTTGTTCAAGACTTTTACCTGATGAGCATGAATGTCCCCGTTTGTGTATATTCTTTTCCGGCTACTGATTGTACCCGGATTAAATAAGTATATACATCCTGTATGGCTATCTGACCGTTGATAGTTCCATTCCATCCGGTGGCATAATCAGTACTTTCAAATATTTGCTGACCCCAGCGATTGTATATTTGAAGCAAATAATAATTAAGGTCTGTAAAGAGCATTACGGGTTTAAAAGTATGGTTTGTTCCGGAAGGAACAATGGCAGTGGGTACTCTAATGATTGGCAATTGATCGAGACAATCTTTATTTGAAAAACTTGAGAAAGCAATGGTTTGGCCATTGGGTAAGTTTAAGTTTCCACTTGCTTCAATGCGATAACAAAATGTTCCAATGCCATTTATTTCATCAGAAATATCATCAATAAAGGAGTTCTCAATGCCGGCTACGGATGTTTCTAATATCCATGATCCACTTGCATCCATTTTGTAAATATTATAGGCATCAACCTGTCCGTATTCAATCTCGTAGGCATTCCACTTCAGATAATTTTTTAAATCCGGTCTTGGGAGGGTATTCAAATGTATGGTATGCACCAATCCGGTCAGCGATTTATTATTGCAACTGTCGCTAGTCAATACCGCATAATAATAAGCACGTTTATCTGTGCTTACATTTTGATCATTGTAGGACATAAGACCGGGAATTGGATTGGGGGCTACTTTGCTGTAGATACCGTTTAGATTATTGGGTGTACTCCCTTTTTGTATTTGAAAATTGGTTATGGAAGCGTTTATATCGGGTAGCCATTCAATGGTGACGGAAGCATCAAGTTCTACACTTGCCCGGTTCAAAAAAGTATATTGAACCGCTTGCAATAGATTTGCTCTAAAACATAATTTGTTTGATTTGGAAGTAAATGTTCCGTTTTTTTGGAATGCTTCTACATAAATACATATTGAATCATTATCGTTGTTAAGTGCAAGCTGATACGTATTGTTGTTGTTTGATGACACCGTAGCATCTAGTACAAATGGACCTCCGTTAAGGCTTAAATAAATCTTATAATTGTCAACCCCCTGATTCCATATCCCGTAGCTTATCCAATTTAATTGAATTAATCCGGAGCAGGGATCGGCATTGGCATGTAGCAATATGGTATGGTGTGCGGTCAATGCAAATGGCCCTGTATTAAAGCAACTGTCCATAGCGGCTATGGTATATTCTTCCGATTGTATATCAGGCTTCGAGCCGGCATCGGTATAGCCGGTACTTAATCTTCCCCATACTGTGTCGATGGGATTAAATCCGCCATTATACCTATATATTATATAGGAACGGGTTTCTGCCGATGGCGATATTTGCCAGTTCAAAACGGCTTTTCCTCCTGATACGCTTACATAATTGATCATTGGTGCACTCGGATCCTGATTATCCAGCGTATCGGAAGATATTTGATTATATGAAGGACAATTGTAATTGCTACGCATATAATAATACAAAACCTGCGTATTTCCGTTGGCTCCGCTATGAAGCCAGCTTGTGCTCATTGAATTGCTGATGGATGTTAATAAGGTATATGGACCATTAATATTGCTCGAAAAATAAATATCATAGCTTACAAATGTTCCGCAAGTATTAACCGGTAATGACCATTGCAATAAAACATCTCCGTTTACCTGATTGGTTACACAGTTCAGACCCGGAGGATTGATATTCTGACCCATACTTTTCAATACTGTCAGAAACAGGATTATAATTATTATAGACCAACGCTTGAGCATCATTTAAAATTAACTATTTCTTAGGTCCTGCCACAATATGATAAAAACTATCCGGTTCAAAATATTGATTTGCCAATGCCAAAAGTTGTTTTGAGTTTGTTGTGTGTATTGTTTCGATATAACGCTGAAAAGATGTTTCATCTTGCCCTAGTATCAGCATATTCAATACTCTTTTTAATATCTGTTCGGGACCATCAATACTGCGCATCATGGCACCTAATAAATAATTTCTTACCAATTGCAATTCTTCTTTACCTACGGGGCTTGTACGGAGTTGCTTAATCTCTTTTATCATTTCCTGATAGGCCGATTCCGTATGTTTGGCTGCCACCTCCGTTCTTAATGAAAAATAATTGGCATTTACCAAGGACCTTACTGTGGAATATATACCATAAGTATAGCCTTTATCTTCGCGAAGGTTTTTCATCAACCGGGCACCGAAATAACCACCAAGTATGGTTGTAAGCAAGGAAAGCGGATAATAATCATCGGATTCGCGACCCGGGAAATGCTTTACAAGGGCAATACTCGATTGAAAAGGATTATCCATTTGTTGATACCGGTATTTTTCTTCTTCCGGATGATATATACTTTTGAGCTTAGGGCTAGCTTTACTTGCTTTTGGTATAATGCCCAGATACCTATCAAGCAATGTTTCCGGATGATTTATTCCATTTGCCGTTAGCAATATGCTTATATTTTCGGCCCGGTAATGTTCTGCATGGAAATCGATAAGCTGTTTACGGTTTAATGAATCAATATCAGGCTCTTCGGCTGTATATCCATAAATATGTTTGTCGCTAAACAAACATTTTCTGCTTAATTTACCACTATAAAATTCTACTTTTTGTTTGTTTAATCTCACCCGTTCAATGGCTCTTTGTTTAAAAAGATTCAAAGCGGTTTCGGGAAATACGGGATGAATCAACAAATCGGATATTAACGCTAATACTTCTTCGGAAAATTTACTTAAAAACATGGCTGAAATCAGGGTAAAATCTGCTTGTGAAGAAGCAGAAAACCGGACCCCGTAATAATCAAGCTGATTGGATATTTCTTGTTTCTCTTTTCCCCGGATACCTTCTCTCAACTGTGTTGCAGTAGCCCCACTTACCAGTAAATCCGATATACCCAAATTCACATGTCGTATCATCAATTTAAGGGATACAATTTCAGGCCCTTCGGAGGGTAGAAAATAAACCGGAATGCGATTACTCAGCCTATGTAAAGGGGGGAATGTAAATTTTACCGCTTTGATTGTATTAATTACAGGTATTCTGATTTGACTCATGATTTTTTTTCTTTCTTATTGCTTCTATAAATTAATGTAGATTCATTCTGTCGTTTAAAGATTTTAACGGCTTCATCGCGAATGGAAACAGCATTGGCCATCCGGTAGTATTGTTTTTCTGTTTCCAGCAATTCGGCACCACCCAACATTTCGAAATAAGCCAGGCTGAATGCTTTATTCATCTGATTAGTTTCTTCGAAAGCATGATGGGCTTCAATTTGATTTTTAACTTTTTGAAGCTCCCGGTTTTCTACTTTTTCAAGCATGAGTTTATTCAGCTCCAGCCGGATTGCTTTAATGGCATCGTTACTGTCGATACCCCTGGCTGGTTTGCCCTCTACAATCAGCAAACCGGGATCCAGATAGCCTGTAAGATATGCATCTATTTCGTTGAAAATATGTTTCTCTTGAACCAGCTTTTGATAAAGCCGTGAGCTTTTTCCACCCGAAAGAATATCGCTGAGAATATCTGATAAGTAATAAGAACGGCTCATCCGGTCACCCATGTGAAAGGCCATGTAAATTGCATCAAGCGGTACATCGGCAAACACCTCTTTAACACGTGCTTTATTTTGAACAGGCTCTTCCGGAATACTATTTTCTTTTAAAGATTTTGCCGGTATATCTCCAAACCATTTTTCAGCCAACCGGAATATATGATTAGACTTTATATTTCCAGCGACCGATAAAATGGCATTATTTACCGCATAATGTTGGTCAAAGAATAATTGCACATCGGCAAGGGAAGCCTGTGCAATATGTGAAAGTTTTTTGCCAATGGTAGGCCATTGATACGGATGTTTTTTATAGGCCAGTTTGCCTAATAAATGCCAGGTATCACCATAAGGTTGATTCAGATAATTTTCCTTAAATTCTTCCATCACAACTTTTCGTTGAACTTCAAGCGAATGGGTATTGATATTCAAAGCTTGTAAACGATCAGATTCCAGAAATAAAGCCGTCTCAATATTATCGGCAGGAAGCACTTCATAGTAATTAGTAATATCATTATTGGTAAAAGCATTGTTCTCACCACCTGCTCGTTCAAGCGGTTCATCAAAACTGGGTGCATGTGCCGAACCGGCAAACATTAAATGTTCAAATAAATGTGCAAACCCTGTTTTGCCGGGTTCTTCGTTGCGGGCTCCTACCCGGTATAGCATATTTACCGTTGCCATGGGAGTATTCGCGTCATAATGCGATATTACAGTTAACCCATTTGATAATAAATGCCTTTCAAATTTAATCATGAATAATTTTGTTTTAAGTAATTCTGTTTAAGAAGAATTAATTTTGAGGCATCAAAACTACAAATCCTTAGAACAGGAAATAATGAATATGGATATTGAAACACTTTTTAATAAAGCACTTCATTTTGAACAACTATCAGCCCGGGAAGGTTTGTTT
The DNA here is from genome assembly GCA_024276745.1 of Bacteroidota bacterium. Lineage (GTDB taxonomy): Bacteria > Bacteroidota > Bacteroidia > Chitinophagales > S012-47 > JAJRWN01. Next base: position 28,315 of record JAJRWN010000117.1, on the reverse strand, counting down.
CTTTTCGAAAAGGCTAATACAAGCGACTTAATGCAATGCGCTCATCAGCTCAGAATGATTCAGAAACCGGAGCCTATCGTTACCTGGATTATTGACCGGAATATGAATACAACCAATGTATGTGTTGCCAATTGCAAATTTTGTAATTTCTATCGCGTTCCGGGGCATACCGAATCTTATGTAACCGACATGGCTACATACCGGGAAAAAATCAAAGAAACCATACATTACGGAGGCGAACAATTGCTATTGCAAGGCGGACATAATCCTGAATTGGGGCTTGATTATTATACCGGTATATTTAAACAAATAAAGCAAGAATTTCCTCAAATGAAACTGCATGCACTGGGTCCGCCAGAAATTATGCATATCAGTCAATTGGAAAAGAAAACACCGGAATACATATTAAGAAAACTAATAGAAGCAGGTTTGGATTCATTACCCGGTGCTGGTGCCGAAATTCTTGATTACCGGGTAAGAAGATTGATTTCAAACGGCAAATGTAGTGCCGTTGAATGGTTGCAGGTAATGGAAATAGCCCATCAATTGAATCTGACTACATCGGCTACCATGATGTTTGGCCATATAGAAAGCAATATGGAAAGAATGGAACATCTTGTGAAATTGAGAGAAGTACAAAATAAAAAACCTGAAAAAGCTAAAGGATTTTTGGCTTTTATTCCATGGCCGTTTCAAGATGAAGGAACCATGTTGCGCAATCTGAAAGGAGTAAGAAACCGGGTGACTGCTTATGAATATATCCGTATGATTGCCGTCAGCCGGATAATGTTGCCTAATATTCCTAATATTCAGGCTTCCTGGTTAACCGTTGGTAAAGATATTGCCCAAATGTGCCTGCATGCCGGAGCCAATGATTTTGGCTCTATCATGATTGAAGAAAATGTGGTGTCGGCTGCCGGTGCTCCTCATCGTTTTACTGCTTTAGGTATTCAATCGGCTATCCGGGAAGCCGGATTTATTCCTCAATTAAGAGATCAACAGTACGAAGCACGAACTATACCGGAACAAATTGCTCAACAAGTTATCGATTATTAATTGTTTATACTATTTCATATTTCTTCTTGTTTTGCAACCATTGATTATTGATTCAAATCTGTTAATTAACTGTATAATCTAATCCTGAAAGCTTATGAAACAATTTCTTACAAAAATAATTGCTTCCTGTTTTTTTTAACCTTTGCTTATCCAAATGTGTTTGCTCAAAGTGAAGGAAGCGTTGTAACGGCAACCGGACGCGGCAGCATTGCCACATCAACAGTAAGCGATTATCAATCACTGAATATCAACCCTGCTAACCTGGGTTTTAAAGACGGACCAAAATTTTCCATCGGCTTAACCGAACTTAACCTCTCTATGTATTCTTCTGCCTTGAGTAACCTGGATTTCAAAACCCTTCGTCAAAATCCACAAACTTTTATTCAGCAATATTCCAATACTCAAATTGCTCAAAAATTTGCCGGTGCACGAAATTCTTTTGATTTTAACTTAATGCCGATTGGTTTATCGTTAATGATACCAAAAATTGGAGGGTTTGCCTTGAGTGTAAGACAAAATATTTCATTTACTTCATACATCAACTCCGGATTATCTAATTTACTGTTCAATGGATTTCATTATACCGATTTTATAGATACCCTGCTTGTTACTCCTTCCGGAGATACCATAGGTATTGTAAATAATCCAATAAATGCATCCCAGCTATTCGATAGCAGTATGATATCATTTTCGGCAACTACTACTATAAATTTTGGCTATGGCCGTACCATATATTCCAATAATAATCTGACCCTCTATGGAGGCATCGGCCTTCAATATATTATTGGTTATGCCATGATAGATGCAGGTGCAAGAGACAATACTTTAAAAGCCGTTTCAGCATTTACACCTTTAATTAATATTGGTTTTTCATCTGTCCCAAATCCTAGCTTGGATACTTCCGGCCGGTTTACACCTGCCGGTAAAGGCTTTGGAGTGGATATTGGTCTTACTTTGAAAACCAAAATGCTCAGTGCAGGAATATCGCTAACTCAACTGGGAAACATGACCTGGCAATCGAATGTATATGCAATCAATGACTTTAGCATTGATACCATAGATTTCACCGGTATTGATTCCAGCTTATTCAATAGTAACATCAATTTAATCACCATGACCGGAGCGGAACTGATAAAAGAATCATTACCGGCTAAATTGCGCCTGGGTTTAAGTATAGAACCCTTTAAAGATTTTCGTGCCGGTTTGGATTTGACCATTCCTTTAAACCATGCTGCCGGTAATATGGCAAAACCTTCATTCGGTTTAGGAGGAGAATATACTTTATTTAACTTTCTTACCTTGTCATCAGGTATTACCATGGGGGGAAACTACCGGATGAATGTTCCAATTGGAATAAGAATCCTTATAGGGAAAAACCATAAAGGTTATGAATTTGCTCTGGCAACCCGCGATATCTCAACCTGGTTGGGTGCCAAAAGACCAAACCTTTCGGTAGGCGTAGCCGCATTTAGAATCAAGTTTTGACAATAATTGCACATAAAGATTTTGGATTTTGTGTAAAAAGCATACATTTGTGTAATTGGCTTTGATTTTTTTTTTAAAAACTAATGCAACGATTTTGTAAAAAAACAACTCAAAGTATGTGAGATAATCTGCGAAATGCGGATTTAGTTGGCATATTTAAAACACTCAAGATTTTATTAATAATTTGAAATGAGCATAATTTGCTTGATTGATTGTAATATCTAAAATAGATTTTCTACTTTAGATTTTAATTAAATAGTTTAATTCCTAACTAAAACCTTTATTTTATGAAACGAATTTTGTTTGTAGCCTTAACGGCTATACTGTTCGCGTTCCAGGCATTAGCCCAGCAGACCGTCACGGGAACGGTGACATCTGCTGAAGACGGTAGCACCATGCCGGGTGTTAGCGTTGTTGTGAAGGGAACCGTAGTAGGTGTTACCACTGATTTAAGTGGTCAATACGCTATTGATGTACCGGCAGGAGGTTCAGCATTGGTATTCAGTTTCGTGGGTATGAAAACCCAGGAAGTTGCTATCGGCTCCTCTCATTCTGTAGATGTTGTTATGCAAGTTGATGCATTAGGTATTGACGAAGTTGTTGTAACGGCATACGGTATTTCCAGAGAGAAAAAATCTTTGGGATATTCCACTCAAGAAGTTGGAGGTGATGATATTAATGTTGTAAAAACCGACAATTTTGTAAACTCCATTTCCGGTAAAGTTTCCGGTGTTCAGGTTAAGGTAAACGGTAACCTGGGTGGATCCACAAATATTATTATTCGTGGTTCAACATCACTTACCGGAAGCAATCAGGCATTATTTGTACTGGATGGTGTACCTATTAACAATTCAAACACCAATACAGGCTATCAAAGAGTAGCCGGTTCAGGTTATGATTATGGTTCAGCAATCTCTGACCTTGATCCTAACGACATTGAATCAATCAATGTACTGAAAGGAGCTGCCGCTACTGCCTTGTATGGTTCACGTGCTGCCAATGGCGTTATTATGATAACCACCAAAAAAGGTTCTGCACATGCCGGAGGAAATGCCATAGGTGTTTCTGTAAATACAGGTGTTACCATTGGTAAAATTGATAAATCAACTTTTCCTGTTTATCAAACTAATTATGGTGCCGGTTATGGCCCTTACTATAGTGGTGGAACTCACCCCGGTCTTTATGAATATGACTGGAATGGTGACGGAACAGATGACTTAATCGTTCCTTTCACGGAAGATGCATCACAAGGTGAAAAATTTGATCCTACTTTGATGGTTTATCAATGGGATGCTTTCGTACCGGAAAGTGCCAATTTTGGCAAAGCCACTCCTTGGGTTAATTCACCAAATGGTGCTATTACCTTTTTCAATACAGCATATACCTATAATAATAGCGTTGCTATTGACGGTGCCAATGAAAAAGGCTCTTTCCGCTTAGGCTATACCAATCTTACACAAACCGGTATCATGCCTAACAGTAGAATTGAAAAAAATAATCTTTCTTTCAATGCATCACAAAATTTAACCAGTAAATTTTCTGTATCTGCATCTGCAAATTATTCAAAATTGCAGGGTAAAGGTCGTAACTCAACCGGTTATGCCAACAATATCCTGACCAGTTACAGACAATGGTGGCAAACCAATGTTGACGTACAGGAATTAAAAACCTTGTATGAACAAACAGGCCGCAACGTTACCTGGAACCGGATTGATGAAAATACACCGGAACCCATTTATTGGGATAATTACTACTGGGATCGTTATGAAAATGTAGAAACAGATGGCCGTGATCGTTTAATCGGTAATGTAACTGCAAACTGGACGATAACTGATAATATCAGCATCTTGGGACGTGCAGCTACAGACCTTTATTCCACTTTACAAGAAGAAAGACTGGCTGTAGGTAGTATAGCAAGACGTTTTGGAATCAGTGGATTAGATGTAGGTTCAGGTTACTCAAGATATAACAGAAACTTTGTTGAAAATAACTATGATTTGATTGCTAATTTCAAAAAAGATTTTTCTGAAGATTTGAGCTTTACCGCTTTGTTGGGAACTAATATTAGAAGAACAAAAATAAATACTATTTATGCTTCAACTAATGGAGGTCTTGTAGTTCCCGGTTTATATTCATTATCCAATTCAGTAAACTTATCCTTAGCACCTATCGAACATGCAAGTCTGGTTGGTGTAAATGGAATTTATGGTAGTGTTTCATTTGGCTACAAAGATTTCTTGTATTTAGACGGAACCATGCGTAGAGATCATTCCTCTACATTACCAGTTGGACAAAGTGTATATTATTATCCATCTGTTTCAACTTCATTCATCTTTTCCAATGTAATGGATGCAAGCTGGTTGGCTTTTGGTAAACTGAGACTTAATTATGCACAGGTAGGTAGCGATGCACCCTTTGCTAGTATCAGAGACGTATACTCAAAACCTAGCCCCTTTGGAAGTGCCACACTATTTTCTGTACCAAGTACAAAAAACAATCTCAACTTAAGACCGGAAAGGACTAAAAGTTTAGAAGGTGGTTTGGAAATGCAATTTGTTGATAATAAATTCGGTTTTGACTTAGCATTATACAAAACAAATACGGTAGATCAAATTCTTCCGGTATCTGTTTCTACTGCAACCGGTTATTCAACGAAATATGTCAATGCCGGTGAAATTCAAAACAAAGGTGTTGAATTGGCTTTAAATGCCAAACCGGTACAAAGTGATGATTTTAGTTGGAACGTTAGCTTAAACTGGGCAAAAAATAACAATGTAGTATTGTCCTTGTTTGATAGCGTTAAAAATCTTCAGTTAGGTAGTTTCCAAGGTGGTGTTACCATTAATGCAAGAGTAGGCGAAGCTTACGGAGCTATTCAGGGTACTGATTTTGTTCGTGATGCTGCCGGCAATCCTATTGTTTATTCAACAGGAAGCCGTACAGGTTACTATCAGGTTTCAACAACTTCTGATAATGTAATTGGTAATATGACACCTGATTGGAATGCTGGTTTATACAATAGTTTCAGCTATAAAAACTGGTCAATGGGATTTTTGATTGACTGGCAACATGGTGGAGACATCTTCTCACTTGACCAATGGTATGGTCAGGGAACCGGATTGTATGACAATACCGATTATATTAATGACCTAGGAAACCCTGTTCGCGATCCTGTGATTTCTGATGGAAGTGGTGGATATACTGCTGCAAGCGGTGGTTTAATTCTAGACGGAGTAATTGATGATGGAAGTGGTAATTATATTCCTAATAATATCAGGATAGCCGGTAACAACTACAAAGCTGGTGGTTGGGCAAGAAACCCGAATGCACGTTACGTATATGACGGTTCCTATATCAAACTACGTGAATTATCTATTTCCTATTCCATACCTGCAGCTAACTTAGGTTCAAGCTTTGTAAAAGGAGCTACCTTTAGTTTCGTTGGTAATAACCTTTGGATTATTTCCAAAAACTTACCATATGCAGATCCTGAAGCCGGTTTAAGTTCCGGAAATCTTCAAGGTTACCAAAGTGGTGTTTTACCAACCACTCGTAATTATGGAATTAACGTAACCGTACAATTCTAAAATTTATCAAGTATGAAAAAGATAGTATATATATTGCTCGTAACGCTGATAACAGCATCCTGCAACGGTGTACTGGAGGACATGAACAAGAATATAAAAAGCCCGGAAGTAGTACCGGGAGAAACCTTGTTCTCGAACGCCCAGAAAAACCTTGCAGACCTGTATTCAGGTTCAAACGTGAACATTAATATTTTCCATATTTGGGCTCAGTATTGGACAGAAACAACCTATACGGATGAGGCCAATTATGATGTAGTTAACCGTACCATTCCGGATAATGATTGGAGAAGACTATACAGAGACATTTTAATGGATCTGAGAGAAGCTTCCAATATCATTAGCGCAGAAACGTATGTATTGCCATCAGATATAGCTGCTCAGGCAAACAAAGTGGCTATTGCAGATATTCTGAGTGTATACACATACCAAACACTGGTTGATATGTTTGGTGACGTACCGTACACCGAAGCGTTGGATATTACCAATACAGTACCTAAATATGACGATGCTGCAGGTATTTATACCGATTTGCTGGCTCGTCTTAATACAGATATTGCCAATTTGGATGCTTCAAATGCAAGCTACGGTGGTGCCGATTTGTATTATGGTGGAGACGTTGCAAAATGGCTTATGTTCGCCAATTCACTCAAATTGAAAATTGGAATTACCCTGGCCGATGCCGATAATGCAGCTGCAAAAACAGCTTGTGAAAGTGCAGCCGCTGGTGTTTTTGCTTCATCAGCCGACAACGCTACACTTCCTTATCAAAGTGCTACACCAAATACCAATCCTTTATGGGTTGACTTGGTCGCAAGTGGAAGAAAAGACTTTGTTGCAACAAGCACCATTATTGACAAAATGCTTGCTTTAAATGATCCGAGAATTTCATCCTACTACACTACAGTAGATACAGGTAATGGCGTTCCGATCTATTTAGGTGGTATTTATGGTGCAAGTAATCCTTATGGTGGCTTTTCTCACATAGGAGCAAAAATGGAAGATCCTACACTTGAATGCGTATTACTTTCTTACGAAGAAGTCGAATTCTATTTGGCAGAAGCCGTAGAAAGAGGGTATTCGGTTGGTGGAACGGCAGAAGATCATTATAACAATGGTGTTACTGCATCTATCGAGTATTGGGGTGGTTCGGCCGGTGATGCTACAACTTATCTGGGTCAGGCATCCGTTGCCTATGCAACTGCTGCTTCAACCTGGCAAGAAAAAGTTGGAACTCAAGCCTGGCTTGCATTATTTAATCGTGGTTTTGTTGCCTGGACAGAATGGAGACGTTTAGACTTCCCGGTATTAAATCCACCACCAGGAATGACTCAAGCCGATATTCCTACCCGTTTTACATATCCCATTAATGAACAAACATTGAATGGTGATAATTATACCAGTGCAGCAAGTGCCGTTGGAGGCGATTTGCTTACCACTAAATTATTCTGGGATAAATATTAATTCTAGTATAAATTTTTAAAAAAAGGCTGTCTGTTTATCAGACAGCCTTTTTTTATTTAGAAATCGATATAATTTTTAGGCTCCTTACTTTTGGAAATCAGCAATTAGTGCTATCTTGCGCCCGATTTTAAAGTAGGGACATTGATCATTATGATAAGCAAAAGATTTTCAATTCTTTGTGTACTTTTCTTTTTCTTTGGATTTTCGAATCTTTTAGCTTCAGAAGCCATTCAAAAAGAATCAACCAATCAGGAAGAAAAAGGCTTCGATTTTGGTGAATTGTTAATGCATCATGTGAAAGATGCCTACGAATGGCATTTTTTTACACTTGCTAATTTTGATGCGACCATATATTTACCAATTATCGCTTATAAAAATGGTGAAGGCTTTGAAGTCTTTTCATCGCGCAAGGTAAGTGATGGAAATTCTTATCACGGTTATGAAATAGAAGAAGGTCATTTGCGCAGACAGGATGGATCAAAATTCTTTGATTTATCCATTACTAAAGTAGTGGCAAGCATTTTTATCAGTGCAATATTGCTTTTGCTCATATTTATTCGCGTGGCCCGAAAGTATAAAGGCAATGAAAAGAAAGCCCCTCACGGCTTGCAGGCTTTTATGGAACCTTTGGTCTTATTTATCAGAGACGATGTAGCTAAACCCATTTTAGGGGATAAAACCTATTTCTATTTGCCCTATCTGCTATCAATCTTTTTCTTTATTTGGATTAATAATATGTTGGGTTTGTTGCCCGGTGCTGCTAATGTAACCGGAAATATTGCCATTACCTGTACTTTGGCCATATTTACAATGATTATTGTAAATGTAAGTGGTAATAAACATTATTGGCTCGAAATATTTCTACCTCCCGGTATTCCTTTATGGCTATTACCCATCATGTGGATTGTTGAGATTATGGGCATATTTACCAAACCCTTTGCCTTAATGGTTCGTTTATTTGCCAATATGATATCAGGGCATATGATTATTCTTAGTATCATCGGATTGATATTTCTATTTGGAGAAATGAGTCAGGGCTTGGGTTGGGGCATTGCTTTATTTTCTGTTGCTATGTCAACTTTTATGTTGTCGCTTGATTTATTGGTAGCGGCACTACAAGCATATATTTTTACCATATTGTCGGCTCTGTTTATTGGGTTGGCTGTGCAAGATGCACAACATTGATTTTTTTATTCATTATTAAAACACCAAACGAATGAACATTTTAAACATTCTACTTGCGGTTTCAGGCGCAGCCTGGGGAGCAGGAGTTGGTGCAGGTTTAGCCGCTATCGGTGCCGGTATTGGCATTGGTAGAATTGGCGGAAGTGCTGCAGAATCAGTAGCCCGTCAACCGGAAGCTGCCGGTATTATTCGTGCAAACATGATTATTACCGCTGCTCTGATTGAAGGAGTTGCACTTTTCGGTGTATTAACCTGTATTTTAATCTTAGTACTCTAAGAAAACATCCGTACCCTTAACGGTTGGTTAAGGGTACGGCTTTTTAATTAACAAACAAAGTATATCAATGGATTTACTACTTCCTCAATTTGGATTAATTTTTTGGACTACAATTGTATTCCTGTTGGTTTTATTCCTGCTTAGCAAATATGCATGGAAACCTATTATTAATGCGGTAAGAGAACGTGAAAACTCGATAGATGAAGCTTTAAGAACAGCCGAAAAGGTCAAAGAAGAAATGGCTGCATTGAGTGCAGACAATGAAAAACTGTTGCAAAAAGCACGCGAGGAGAGAAGCAAAATATTGAAAGCAGCAAAAGAAAATGCGGATAAAATTGTAGCTGATGCTATTGAAAAAGCTTCGGATGCTGCACGTAAACTGGCGGCTGATGCAAAGCAAGATATCGACAATCAAAAACAAGCAGCTATTGCAGAACTGAAAATACAATCCGGTAAATTGGCATTGAATATTGCCAGTAAATTGCTACAAAAAGAACTGGCCGGGCAAGCTGAACAGGAAAGCTATATGAAAAAACTGATTGAAGATTTAGATTTTAATCAAAACTAAGCTGAAATCCGCATGATAAACCATCGATTAGCACATCGCTACGCAAAATCAATTATTGATTTGTCAATTGAACGGAATCAATTGGAGCTGATTTACAAAGACTTTTATTTGTTAAACAGTGCTATTGACAGTTCTCGCGATTTGGAACTTATGTTGCATTCGCCCATTATTCATACCGATAAAAAACAAAAAGTACTTGAATTGATTTTTATCGATAAGATTAATTCAATAACTATGGATTTTATAAAAATAATATTGCGTAAAAAGCGCGAAATGTATTTATTCTCCATAGCCAAAGCATTTATTGCTCAATATGAAGTAATTAAGAAAATAGAGCATGTAGCATTAACTACCGCAAGCCCTGTTAATCCTGATTTGACTCAACGAATTAGTGATGAAATGAAGGCAGCATTGAACATGGAAAAAATTGATTTGCAACAACGTATTGATGAAGATATAATTGGTGGATTTAAATTAACATTTGAAAACAAACAAATTGATGCAAGCATAAAATATCAATTGGATTTACTGGAAAAAGAATTTAAAGCATAACTCAATAATAAGAAAACAAAGATAAAATGGCAGATGTAAAACCGGATGAAATATCGGCAATTCTTAGACAACAACTTGCTGGATTTAAAACTACATTAGAACTCGAAGAGGTAGGTACCGTGCTACAGGTAGGCGATGGCATTGCCCGTATCTATGGTCTGAACGAAGCAAAAGCCGGTGAACTGGTAGAATTTGAAAATGGTGTTCAGGCCGTTGTTTTGAACCTTGAAGAAGACAATGTAGGCGTGGTGCTAATGGGTAGTTCAGAGTCTATTAAAGAAGGTGATACGGTAAAGCGTACCAAACACATTGCTTCCATACAAGTAGGAGAATCAATGCTGGGGCGGGTTATTAATCCACTGGGAGAACCGATTGACGGAAAGGGACCTATTACCGGAGAACGTTTCGAAATGCCCATTGAACGAAAAGCACCCGGTGTTATTTATCGCGAACCGGTATCGGAACCATTGCAAACCGGTATTAAAGCTATCGATGCCATGATACCCATCGGACGGGGACAACGTGAATTAATTATTGGTGACCGTCAAACCGGGAAAACGGCTATTGCCATTGATACTATCATTAATCAAAAAGAATTTTATGACCGGGGCGAACCGGTTTATTGTATTTATGTAGCAATAGGTCAAAAAGGTTCTACTGTGGCTAAATTGGCTAAAACCCTTGAAAGCCATGGTGCCATGGATTATACGGTTATTGTATCGGCAACGGCCTCAGACCCTGCACCACTGCAATTTTATGCTCCTTATGCGGGTTGTGCTATCGGTGAATTTTTTCGCGATACCGGAAGAGCTGCTTTGATTATTTATGATGATTTATCGAAGCAAGCCGTTTCGTACCGGGAAGTATCTTTGCTTTTAAGAAGACCTCCGGGTCGTGAAGCCTATCCCGGTGATGTATTCTATTTGCATTCACGCTTGTTGGAAAGAGCTTCTAAAGTGATTAACAGTGATAAGGTGGCAGCTCAAATGAATGATTTGCCTGCATCTATCAAGCATTTGGTGAAAGGAGGAGGCTCCTTAACCGCATTGCCCATTATTGAAACTCAGGCGGGCGATGTTTCGGCTTATATTCCTACCAATGTAATTTCTATTACTGACGGACAAATATTCCTGGAATCGAACCTCTTTAATTCGGGTATCCGCCCGGCTATTAATGTAGGTATTTCGGTATCCCGTGTAGGTGGAAATGCTCAAATTAAATCGATGAAAAAAGTTGCCGGCACCTTAAAACTGGATCAAGCACAATTTCGTGAACTCGAAGCTTTTTCAAAATTTGGTTCTGATTTGGATGCCGCTACTCAGGCAACCTTGGATAAAGGAATTAGAAATGTGGAGATTTTAAAACAAGCTCAGTTTTCTCCGGTTCCCGTAGCTCGCCAAATTGCAATTATTTATCTTGGTGTAAAAGGTTTATTATTAGAGGTTCCGGTTAATAAGATTATTGAATTTGAGCATGAATTTCTCGATCAGTTGCAAGCTACTCATCCGGAAGTATTAACTACTTTGGCTTCAGGAAAGCTTACTGATGAGATTACCGCTACAATTGAAAAACTTGCTAGCGAATTGATTGTAAATTATAAATCGTAGACTACAGCCCTTGAATCAGGAAAAAATACATTTCCATGCCAGCTAATTTAAAACAAGTAAGAGGCCGAATAAAATCTGTGATGTCAACGCAGCAAATCACTAAAGCCATGAAAATGGTTTCGGCTGCCAAATTCAGGAGAGCTCAGGATGCTATTATACAGATGAGACCTTATGCCAAAAAAATGAACAATATTTTAGGCAATCTGGCCGCTGCATTAGACGGGCAAATGTCTTTAGATTTAGCTGAATCCAGAAAACTTAAGCATATTTTGATTGTAGTTTTAACTTCTGACCGGGGTTTATGTGGAAGCTTCAATACGAATATTAACCGAAAAGCTGAAAATCTTGCCAAAGAACAATATGCAAATCAATTTGAAAATGGCCAGGTAACGATACTCACGATTGGAAAAAAAGGAAATGATTACTTTGCCAAATGGAGTGGAAATGTAATATCTGATCATGTACATTTGTTACACGATTTATCTTACGATGCGGCCAATAAAGTGAGCAATTTTTTAACCGATTCATTTCTTAGTGGTGAATTCGACCGGGTTGACGTGGTTTATAGCCGGTTTAAAAATGCAGCTTCACAAGTATTCCAAATCGAGCAATTTTTACCCATTATCAAAGTTGAAAGTGATCTCTCATCAAAAACAAAAACAGATTTTATTTTTGAACCTGACCGGGATAAGCTCATAGCGGAATTGTTACCACTGATGTTAAGAACTAATTTTTACAGAATGCTGCTCGATACCGTGGCTTCCGAACATGGTGCCCGGATGACTGCAATGGATCAGGCTACAGAAAATGCAAATGAATTGTTGCGCGATTTAAGATTAACCTATAACCGGGCAAGGCAAGATGCCATTACTACTGAGCTCATAGAAATAGTAAGTGGTGCTGCGGCATTGAACGCTTAATCATTATTACGGTTTACTATTAATAGATTACTCTGCTTTTGCTAATTTTACCGCTTCATGGAGCATTTGGAACGGAAAATAGAAGCACTAATATTTAGCAGCGATAAACCGGTAAGCATACAGGAAATTACGCAGGTTTTAGTAAAAAACAGTAATGGTGAAGATTTTATCGAAACCCACTTGATTGAAAATGCCATTAACCATTTGATTAATCAATATGCCGATGCTCGATTTTCGTTTCAATTGTACAAAACCGGTGGCGGTTATCAATTCTTGTCAAAATCAGAATTCCATCCCCTTATTGCTACCTTATTAAACATCCGGTCTAATAAAAATTTATCTCTTGCTGCTTTAGAAACAATTTCTATTGTTGCCTATAAACAGCCGGTTACAAAATCCGAAATAGAAAGCATAAGAGGTGTAAATTGTGATTACACACTGAATAAATTATTAGAAAAAGGTTTGGTTGATATTAAGGGAAGAGCTGCTACACCAGGCCGCCCCTTGCTTTATGCAACCAGTGAAACATTTATGAATTATTTTGGAATTAATTCTGCCGATGATTTACCTAAATTAACCGATTTACATACTGAAGAATCTAACAGTATTGGGGAATCGACAGATTAGAAATTAAGCACCATTTGCAGAGCAATCAACTGGCTGAATACCCCCAGCATATAAGCACCGTAAACCTCTGAATTGCTGTGTTGATGATGAATAATTCCGATTGTTCCCGTTATGCCTGACATTAAGATAACCAAGAGCAAAAGCCATTCGAGATTGAACAAGCTTAATGGCAAAATACTAAGCATAAAGCCTGTAAACACACCCATTGCTAAAGTATGCAAGCTTAATTTACCGAAAAGGATATTTGTCAAAAATGCCAATACGGTAGCAATGGTGATACCGAGTACCCACATAATCACCAATTTGCTGGTATAATCATCAAACCAAAAAGAAACGGCTGTCCAGATATAAAAGAATAAAATAAGCAATAATGCAGCAGTTCGGTCTTTTTGTCCATTCAATCCAATGCCTTTTACAAATCCCAGTGCAGAAAGTAAAAACATGGCAAATAGAGGAAATAAAACCATATTCACAACAATCCTGATTAAGATTTGAGATTTTGGATATGCCAGATAATCAAAAATCTCGGGAAATGCATTAAATAAAATTAAAATACCGTAAATCGGTATCAGCAAAGGGTGAAGGAGGATTGAAAATATACGGCTTATATGGCTCATACTTATAGTTCTTTTCTAAGCCGTGCTACGGGTATGTTCAGTTGTTCCCGGTATTTAGCCACGGTTCTTCTTGCAATATTATAGCCTTTTTGCCGTAATTTTTCCATCAGTTTTTGATCAGATAAAGGTTTCTTTTTATCTTCTTCAGCAATCATGTTACTCAGAATTTTTTTAACCTCACGGGTCGATACTTCATCACCACTTTCGGTGCTTAAAGATTCTGAAAAGAAAAATTTTAAAGAGTATGTTCCAAATTCTGTTTGCACATATTTGCTGTTGGCTACCCGCGATACGGTAGATATATCCATACCTATTTTATCGGCAATGTCTTTCAATATCATAGGTTTGATGGTGGTCTCATCACCGGTGAGGAAGAATTCGTATTGATATTTCATCAAAGTACTCATGGTTTTATAAAGCGTATTTTGTCTTTGTTTTATCGCTTCAATAAACCACTTGGCAGAATCAATTTTTTGTTTAATAAAAAGAATGGCCTGTTTGGCTTCTTTATCCGGTTTTTTGGTCTTTGTGTAAGTATCAATCATTTCCTTGAAAGTACCGCTAATGCGAAGATCAGGTGCATTTCTTGCATTGAGTGTAAGATGCAATTCACCTTCTTCATTAGTAATGATAAAATCAGGAATTATATATTGATTGGCTTTTTCCGAATCACCGGCACTGCCACTGGGTTTAGGATTAAGTTTTAAAATTTCATCAATGGCCAATCTGAGTGCTTCATCGCTTAGTTTTAATGAGCGAGCCAACCGGTCGTAATGTTTCTTGGCAAATGCATCAAATTGATTTTCAATAATGCGCAATGCATTCCTTACGGCTTCGGTTTGTCGTTTCCTTTCGAGTTGAAGCTGTAAACATTCTTGTAAATTTCTGCCTCCTACACCGGGAGGATCGAGGCTTTGAATAATTTCTAAAACTTCTTCAAGTTCTTCCTGTTCGCAAATCAAATTATCTGAAAAGGCCAAATCATCTTCAATGGCCAATAAATCGCGTCTGAGATATCCATCATCTCCTATGCTGCCGATTAGTTGTTCGGCAATTTTTCTTTTCCGGTCATCTAATCTTCGAAGTCCTAATTGTTTGATGAGATTTTCGTGAAAAGTATGATTTACTTTTACCGGTATAACTCTCGATTCATCATCTTTCGAGTAATTATTGGCATTAAATTTATAATCAGCTACATCGTCATCTTCCGAGTAGTATTCGCTCATATCAATTTCATCACGTTTCTCATTTTCTTCCTTTTCCTCCGGATTTTCTTCCTTATTCTCCCAGGCTTCTTCGTTGGTATCATTATCAAGTGAATTGTCCACTTGTTCCAGGGCCGGATTGGCTTCCAATTCTTCTTTTACCCTTTGCTCGAGGTTGGCAGCCGGAATTTGCAACATCTTCATCAGCTGTATCTGTTGAGGCGACAGCTTTTGAGTTTGTTTTTGCGATAGTCGTTGATGTAACATAATATGGCCTCAAATTTACGAAAGCCCGTTCATAAGATTAGTTTTTTGTTTCAGCATGTATTTGTTTCAATATTTTGGCTGCATTGCAATTCAGATAAATGTTAATTTTGTTTTTCATTCCTAAATTAAAATTAATGAAGATTGCATATATCGACCAATTGTCACAATACGAAGGGAAAGAAATTCGCTTAAAGGGTTGGGTAATGAACAAAAGAACCAGTAAAGGTTTGGTTTTTATTTTATTGCGCGATGGAAGTGGATTTGTGCAGTGTGTTATTAATGAAAATCAATTTACAAGTGAAGTATTTGATCTTGCCAAACATACCACACTCGAAAGTGCTGTTGACATCCGGGGCCTGGTATTGAAAGATGAAAAACAATTTGGCGGATATGAAATACAAGTAAATCATTTTTCGCTCATTCACCTGTCTGAAGAATATCCGATTGGTAAAAAGGAGCATGGGGTTGAGTTTTTGATGGATCAAAGGCATCTATGGCTTAGATCACGCAGGCAATGGGCTATTTTAAAAATCAGAAATCACATTATTTTCACGATTCACCGGTTTTTCCAGGAAAGAGGTTTTGTGCAAATGGATGCACCCATTTTTACCGGCAATGCTGTTGAAGGAACAAGTACTTTGTTTGAAACCGATTTTTATGGTCAGCCTGCCTATTTAACACAATCCGGTCAGTTATATGGCGAAGCTATGGCTATGGCTATGGGACGGATTTATACTTTCGGCCCTACCTTTAGAGCCGAAAAATCGAAAACCAGACGACATCTGTCTGAGTTTTGGATGATTGAACCCGAAATGGCATTTTACGATTTGGATATGGATATGGATTTGATTGAGGACATGATTCGTTTTGTTGTAAATGATGTATTGTCGAATTGCCATTTAGCCCTTGAAGTGCTTGGACGAAATACCGAATCATTAGCCAAAGTCAGTGAACCATTTCCAAGAATTACCTATACCGATGCTGTAAAAATTTTAAGAGGTGAACAAGATGTGAACGGCTTAAACAGTTTAACTACGCTTCAAAATGATTTGGATGCTTTGCATACCCAAATAGAAGAACAGCGGAAAGAAATTGCAGAACGAGAAAGTAAGGTGGCTTCGGGCAGTATGAAAAAAGGAGAAAGAAATTGGAATTTGGCCCGTATCGATAAATTGAAAGCCGAATTAAAAGAAATGGAAGAAAAAGCTTCCAATATTCCTCAATGGATTGAATCAGCAAGAAATTTTTCTTTTGGAAATGATTTTGGCGGTTCTGACGAAACGGTGCTTACCCGCTTGTTTTCTACTCCTGTTATGGTTTATAACTGGCCGGTAGAAATTAAAGCATTTTATATGAAACGTGCCGATGATGATCGCTTTGTGAAAGGGGTGGATGTGCTTGCACCTGAAGGATTTGGTGAAATAGTAGGTGGCTCGGAAAGAGAAAACGATAAAGAGCTTCTTATTCAACGGATTAAAGAACAAAACTTACCGGTCGATGTGTTTGAATGGTATCTTGATTTAAGACGTTATGGATCTGTTCCTCATGCCGGTTTTGGATTGGGCCTGGAGCGTTTTGTAGGGTGGATTTGTGATATCCACCATGTACGCGAAACAATTCCTTTCCCGAGAATGTACGGGCGGCTGAATCCTTAATGCTATAGTTTGGCTTTTAAATATTTTCCGGTTAACGATTCTTTACAATTGATAAGATCTTCGGGTCTGCCCTGAAACACAATCTCTCCTCCATTCAATCCTCCATCAGGACCGATATCAATTACCCAATCGGCCGATTTTATTACTTCATCATTATGTTCGATTACGATAATGCTGTGTCCGGCTTCAATCAATGCATTAAAAGAATTGAGCAACTTCTGGATATCTTGAAAATGTAAACCCGTTGTTGGTTCATCGAAAAGAAATAATACCGGATTGGTGTTGGATCCATGACCAAGAAAAGATGCAAGTTTTACCCGCTGAGCTTCACCACCACTTAATGTACTTGACGATTGACCCAATGTGATATAACCTAATCCTACATCCTGAAGTGGTTTTAAGCGTTTGATTAATTCTTTATGTCCGTCAAAAAAACCGATAGCTTCGTCAACTGTCATTTCAAGCACTTCAAAAATATTTTTACCCTTATATTTTACTTCAAGCACCTCCGGTTTAAATCGCTTTCCCTCACAATCTTCGCAAGTAAGATGTACATCAGCTAGAAATTGCATTTCGACTACTGTTTCCCCTTCACCTTTACAATTTTCGCATCTTCCGCCATCCACATTGAATGAAAAGAATTTTGGTTTAAAACCTCTGACTTTTGATAAAGATTGAACAGAAAAAAGCTCCCGGATAATATCGTAAGCCTTAACATAAGTAACGGGGTTTGACCGGCTCGATCTTCCGATAGGATGTTGATCTATCAGCTCCACACGGCTTATCTGTGATAAATCGCCACTGAGCTCGTTATAGGTAAGCCCATTTGTAGAACCGTTTAACAGATAATTTTTTAAGGCCGGATACAAGGTCTGAATCAATAATGAAGTTTTTCCCGAGCCACTTACTCCGCTTAGCAATACAAAACAATTGAGCGGGAAAGAAACGTTTATGTCTTTCAAATTGTGCAATCCTACACCCGATAAGTGAATGTGATTTACCGGCTGACGCCTGATTGCAGGTACCGGAATTTTTAAGCTCCCATTCAGGTATTTTGCCGTTAAACTTTTACCACGCTTACAAATTTCATCCAGGGTACCTTTATCTACAATTTCACCTCCGTTTCTCCCGGCTTTTGGTCCCATATCAATCAAATGATCGGCTGCTTGCATGATAGATTCATCGTGTTCAATTACAACCACGGTATTGCCCAAATCTCTGAGTTTTTGTAAGGTTTTGATTAGTTTTCCCGTATCTCTCGGATGTAATCCAATGCTGGGTTCATCGAGAATATACAATGAACTCGTAAGATTAGACCCTAAGGAACGGGTCAGATTAATCCGTTGCGTTTCTCCACCACTCAGGGTATTGGAAACCCGTTTCAGCGAAAGATAGCTTAATCCTACATCCATCATAAAAGTAAGTCTGAGTTTGATCTCATCAACCAACCGGCTTGCTATTGATATTTCGTGTTCGGAAAGAGAAAGTGTATCAAAAAAAGATAGCAAATCTGCTATTGACATTTGAGCAAGTTCTGTGATACTCTTGCCATTTATTTTAACATATCCGGCTTCTTTTCTTAATCGATTCCCATTACAATCAGGACAAATCGTTTTTCCTCTAAACCTTGATTGTAATACGCGGTATTGAATTTTATAAGTATTTTCTTCAACAAAACGGAAGAAATCATTAATCCCTTTAAAATAGGTACAACCATCCCAAAGCATTTTATATTCGGCTTCGCTAAGATCTCTTATGGCTTTGTGTATTGGAAAACCAGCTTTACCGGCATACTTAATCAGCTTCTCTTGCCATTGTTTCATTTTTTCTCCTCTCCAGCATACAACAGCTCCTTCATAAACTGAAAGCCTCCGGTTGGGAATGACCAAGGTTTCGCTGATACCAATAATATTTCCAAAGCCTTCACAGGTCTTACAAGCTCCGTAAGGACTGTTGAAACTAAAAAGATGTTCGCTTGCTTCTTCAAATATCATTCCGTCCATTTCAAATTTGTTGGAAAAAGTGTACAGTTTTTCTCCAATAATAGACACAGCACAAATACCATTACCATCATTAAAAGCCGATTGAACAGAATCAGCTATTCGTTTGGGTAGCTCCTTTTGCTTTTTGTTGACGATTAGGCGATCAACCAATACCTGAATATTCGCTTGCTTGATTTTTATCTGATCTTCGAGTAGCGAGGATATTGTATGTATGCTATCATTCAAAATAAGTCTTGAATATCCTTTGGCGATTAATATTTCCAAAGCTTTTTCTTCTTCTCTTTGCTGAATGGGAAATGTTATATAAACGGGTGTATTGTCATCCTTATCCATGATAAAATTAACCACATTACTTACCTGATGCCTTTTTACTTCTTTCCCCGATACCGGTGATATGGTTTTCCCTATACGGGCATACAATAACTTTAAATAACTGTAAATTTCTGTTAAAGAACCAACCGTTGATCTTGAAGAACCACTACTGACTTTTTGCTCAATGGCAATGGCAGGACAAATGCCTTTGATGTAATCAACATCGGGTTTGTTCATGCGCATTAAAAATTGCCTGGCATAAGAAGATAAAGACTCTACGTATCTTCTTTGTCCTTCTGCATATAAAGTATCTATGATTAACGATGATTTTCCGGATCCGCTTACTCCTGTTACTACTATAAAACGGCCAAATGGTATTCGGGCATGCACGTTTTTTAAATTATTCTCCCGTGCTCCGATTATTTCAATGTCAGGCATTGCTTTTATCATTATTATTTCTTGGCTTGGTTTTTGTAAAAACTGTGCATAACTTGAAAAGCGTGGATCTTTGGGCAATGTTTCGCAAAACTATATCATTTGAACCATTCTCTTGATTCAGCGTAAGGATAATCATTAAATTCTTTTTTTATTAACCTAAATTGAAACTATAGACTTATAACTCTACACTATTACTTGATATTACGCTTTTTTTAATCTAAAACTACATTGTTATGCGCAATCAGGTGCTTAGTGATCAGGAGTTGGTCCATATGTACAAGGCAGGTGATGAAGCTGCCCTCGAATCTCTCATCAATCGTCATAAAAAGAAAATCTTTACAACGATTTACATATTTGTTAAAGATCAGTATTTGGCAGAAGATATTTTTCAAGATACCTTTATTAAAATTATCAATACGCTTAGAAAGGATAAATACAAAGAAGAAGGTAAATTTTTACCTTGGGCTCTTCGTATTTCCCATAATTTGTGTATCGACTATTTTAGAAAAGCTAAAAGAACTCCAAAAATTACAAACCAGGATGGTTTTGATATTTTTGATGTACTGAAGTTTTCATCGGTTAATGCCGAACAGAGCATGATTAGAGATGAAACTACATCCAGAGTTCGTCATTTGCTGGATCAATTGCCTGAAGAACAAAAAGAGGTTGTTATTCTCAGGCATTATGCCAATTTAAGTTTTAAGGAAATCGCCAAGTTAACTAATGTGTCTATTAATACTGCTTTAGGCCGTATGAGATATGCATTGATTAATATGCGAAAAATATTAGAAGAAAAACAAATCTCTATTTAGTAAAGAATTTTTAGGTACCGGATAATATTACTCAGTGGCTTTCGTTTTGGGTATGCAATTGATAAAAAACATGTTTGCATAATTAAAAACTTTTAGCCTATGACGAAAACTTACTCTGATTGTGACTTAATTCAATATCTCTACAAAGAGCTTTCTGCCGAAGAAATTGCTTCTATGACTGCTCACATGAAGTGGAATATGGATACACAAGACCGGTACAATTCGCTTTTGGAAAGTACTTATTTACTAAATATCTTAAAACGTACACCTTCTGATACCTCTGTGCAGTTGATTATGGAATATAGTAAAAAAAGTAAACCATTGGCAGCAGCTATTTGATTTATTTGAAAAACCGGATAAATAAAAGTGAATTTCTTAAGAAATTCACTTTTTTTGTATCCGTCCATGACACAAAAAGAACGCTACCATGCACTGATTCAATATTTTGTTAAACATCAACCTGATGCTGATACTGAATTGGTCTATCAGAAACCCTATGAATTAATTGTGGCGGTAATGCTGTCGGCACAGTGTACCGATAAAAGAGTAAATCTGACAACGCCCGCTTTTTTTAAGCAATTTCCGGATTTCAAATCATTGGCCGATGCTGATGTTGAAACAGTATTTAAATACATTAAAAGCATCACCTATCCAAACAGCAAAAGCCGGCATCTGATTGCCATGGCTAAAATGGTAGAAAACGAGTTTCAGGGTAGCCTTCCTTCTGATGTCGATCAACTTCAAAAATTACCAGGTGTTGGCAGAAAAACTGCCAATGTATTAGCATCTGTATTATTCAATTTACCTACTATGGCAGTTGACACCCACGTTTTCCGTGTGTCGGCCAGGATAGGATTAAGCTACCGGGCCAAAACACCACTGCAATGTGAGCTGCAATTAGTGAAACATTTCCCAAAAGAAATTATTCCTCGGGCACATCATTGGCTTATACTCCACGGCCGTTATGTTTGTACTGCCAGAAATCCTCATTGTAGCGATTGCGGATTAAAAGATATTTGCAAATTTTATCAAAAAAGCAACCTAAATATCAAGTAAAAAATCTAACTTGGTCTTGGTTTAGTATAAGCTTAAAAATTTTAATAGCTCACCCATTTAATTCGTATAATAATCATTCAATCATACATTATGAGTAACGATAACGGAAAAGATAAAGCCCTAAAACTTACACTGGATAAACTGGATAAATTATATGGTAAAGGAACCGTAATGCGGCTTGGCGAATCAATAGTTGTTGAAAACGATTCGTTTTCATCGGGCTCCATTGGCTTAGATTATGCCTTAGGAATCAAAGGACTTCCCAGAGGTAGGGTTGTGGAAGTTTACGGCCCTGAATCTTCAGGAAAAACAACCATCTCTTTACATGCTATTGCCGAAGTACAGAAATCCGGTGGTATGGCTGCTTTTATCGATGCCGAACATGCATTTGATAAATTATACGCCAGTAATTTGGGCGTTGATGTTGAAAATCTTTTAATATCGCAACCCGATAGTGGTGAACAAGCATTGGAAATTACCGAACATTTGATTCGTTCGGGTGCTTTGGATATTGTTGTTATCGACTCGGTAGCCGCTTTGGTACCCAGAGCCGAATTGGAAGGTGAAATGGGTGATTCTAAAATGGGTATGCAAGCCAGATTGATGTCTCAGGCTTTGCGTAAACTTACCGGAACCATTAGCAAAACCGGTTGTTGCTGCCTTTTTATTAATCAATTAAGGCAGAAAATTGGTATCATGTTCGGGAATCCCGAAACCACTACCGGTGGAAATGCACTTAAATTTTATGCCTCGGTAAGGCTCGATATACGAAGAATTGGGCAAATCAAAGATCGAGATGCTGTGGTTGGCAACCGTACCCGTGTGAAAGTGGTAAAAAATAAATTGGCTCCTCCTTTTAAAATTGCCGAATTTGATATTATTTATGGCAAGGGAATTTCTAAAATTGGTGAAATTATCGACATTGGTGTCGATTTGGATATCTTACAAAAAAGTGGCTCATGGTATAGCTATGACAGTACACGCCTGGGGCAGGGTAGGGAAGCTGTTCGTGCCTTATTAGAAGATAATCCTGAACTTGCCGATGAAATTGAAACTAAGATTAGAACGAAAATGTCTCAAAATTGAATTTGATCTAAAAAAGCTCACCCGGAGGTGAGCTTTTTTCCTGAATTACCTAATATAATGAGGGACAATAGGTCGTAAATAATTTAATGCCTCAAAGCTAAAATCATTTCACCGCTTCCTCAATAATCATTTCCACATTTTATTGATTTAATCTTTTTTTACGATTAAATTGTTGGACAGTTCCTTCCGGTAGCCAGTCATTATCTTTTATTCTATAATCTGATATAGTATTTGCTTATCTAAAACGGGATATTCCTCTATCAGTCTTTCCAACGAATTTTTAATCTTTGATTGTCTTGCTTTTTGCATGCTTTGATGCTCGTGCAAAGAAATATGTGCCGATTGTTTTTTGATTTTTTCGATACTCTTGATGATGTTTTGCAGCTCTGCCGATAAATAGGCTTTTTTAAAGCGTTTCCAAACATATCCAATGGCTTCCCGGCTTGGATGTGCATAATCATGATCAAAAAACCGGTAATCTCTCAGATCGTCTGTAATCAATTCAAATGCCGGAAAATAGCTGATCATATCAAATTGATTGACCAGCTCATCAACTGCCAATTGTAAACTCGCTTTGCCCAGATTATTCCCATGCATACCATCGCGTAAGTAACGGACAGGGCTAATACTGATGAGCAATTTTATATCCGGATTTACGGCAAACCAATTTTTGAATAAACCTTTCCAGATATCAATAATTTTACCGGGTTTTAGCAATACTCTTTCAAATTCAAGCGCTGGGAATTTATGACAATTGGCTACAATTTTACCGCTTTCTTTCATCCGGAAACCCCATCCGGTTCCGAAGGTCAACAACACGACATCGCTACTCTTTATAGCCCGGCTTGCTGTGCTTATGGCTTGATTGACTTTATCCAAACATATTTTTTGGTCGGGATGACTGAAACGGCCGTGAAAATCAAAGCAATGCCATAAACCGTCATGATATGCCAAATCTTTCATTTGATAGCTTGTAAAATTCAAAGCTCTGTTTAAATTGGTGGCAATGGATATTGGATTATATAAAATACCAAAAGGATTTTGTATAATCTGCAATCCGTTTGACATGAGTTTAGTACTAATATGTTCCGAAAAACATGAACCTATGCTCATTACTTTGGTTTCAGGCTGAATCAAAAAATCACCTTTAAAATCCGGATATACACTTCTGAAGCTATTACCTTCCATAATCGGAATCAATGTTTTAAATTTATTGCTGATGTAAAATTACAACTCCTAATGATTAGTCAGCGACAACTCTTTTTGCAGTATATTGCCCAAACAAGCCCTGAACCTGTAACCCTTGAAATTGTACGGGCCCGGGGAGTGAAAATGTATGATCAGAACGGCAAGATGTATTATGACCTGATTAGCGGTATTAATGTGAGTGCCGTGGGGCATTGTCATCCTCAGGTTGTGAAGGCTATTCATCAACAAGCTTCAAAGTTTATGCACCTTATGGTTTATGGCGAATTGGTACAGAGTCCTCAGGTGCAATTGGCTCAAAAACTCGTTGACTTACTGCCTCAACCATTGGATAATGTTTATTTCCTTAACTCCGGCACCGAAGCTATTGAAGCAGCTATAAAATTGCTTAGAAAATTTACCGGACGCACTGAAATCATTTGTTTCTCAAATGCTTATCATGGCAGTACTTTTGGTGCTTTGAGCCTGATTGGTGATGAAAAATATAAGGCTGCTTTCAGACCGGTTATGCCCGGAATTAAAACACTTCCTTTCAATGATATTGCAGCCTTGGAACAAATAACAAACAATACAGCCGGAGTAATTATTGAAACCATTCAGGGAGAAGCAGGTGTTTTGCTACCCGGCAAAGTATTTATGCATGTATTGAGAAAGCGTTGCAACGAAACCGGTGCTTTACTTGTACTTGATGAAATTCAATGCGGAATGGGCAGAACAGGATTGATGTTTGCTTTTCAGCATTATGGTATTGTTCCTGATATTATTACGCTTGCCAAAGGATTGGGCGGAGGGCTTCCACTGTCGGCAACCATTTCATCCCGGCATATTATGTCGGTATTCAAAGAAAATCCGGCCCTTAACCATATCACAACTTTTGGGGGTAATCCATTGTGTTGTGCCGCTTCTCTCGCAACCATACAAGTTATCGAATACGAAAACTTGCTTCAGCGGATCGAAGAAAAAGAAATGCTTTTCCGTTCTTTATTGCAGCATCATGCCATTCAGGAAGTCAGAGGTAAGGGCTTAATGCTTTGCATTCGTTTTGAATCGGCATCAATCAATAAGGCTGTTATTGACAAATGTATTGAAAACGGATTGTTTACCGATTGGTTTTTGTTTGCCGAAGATTGCCTGAGGATATCTCCACCTTTAACCATTACAAAAGATGAAATATCACAGGTTTGCAATATTTTAATAAAAAGTATTCATCAGGCCATGATGGTTTAAGTGCATTAGGCACTCAGCATCACCGGCATCACCAACATAGTGATATCTTCATTGTCATCGTGCTCGGTAGGGAAAAGCAAACCAGCCCTTGTAGGTGAAGACATATCTATTTTTACCTCTTTACTATCGATTACATTCATCATTTCAATTAGAAATTTAGCATTAAATCCTATTTCTAAATCTTCTCCTTCATACAGGCAATTTAGTTTTTCGTTAGCTTCATTCGAAAAATCAAGATCTTGTGCTGATACTTGTAATTCGCTTCCTGTAATACGAAGAATTACCTGATGCGTGGTTTTGTTGGCATATATGGCAATCCGTTTTAAGCTATTCTGAAAATCTTTTTTGGTAAGGGTAAGTTTATTAGGATTTTCAGTAGGAATAACATTGTTATAATCAGGATATTTGGAATCAATCAAGCGGCAAATCAAACTGACTTTTCCAAAACTGAAAAAAGCATTTGATGTATTATAGGATATTTTTACTTGTTCATCTTCGGGCAATGATGCTTTTAACAAATTCAGTGCTTTCTTGGGTAAGATAAAGGAAGCATTTTGTTCTGCCTGAACATCAGTTCTTTTGTATTTTACCAGTTTATGAGCATCTGTTGCTACAAAGATCACACCGTCAGTGCCCAACTCTACATAAACGCCTGTCATGGCAGCTCTTAATTCATCGTTGCTGACGGCAAAAAGCGTATAGCTGATGGCACGCTGCAAAGTACTGCCCGGTATGCTTACTTTTTTTACATCTTCAGCAACAGGTATTCTTGGAAATTCATCACCATTTTCACCGGCCAGTTTATATTTTCCGTTTTCCGTAGTGATTTCAATAGCATAATTGTTTTCATCTATGCTTATGGTTAGCGGTTGATCAGGTAAATTTTTACAAGTCTCCAGTAAAATTCGAGCAGGTATTGCTACCCGGCCGTTTTCTTTGGCTTCAATTTCCAAACTGGTTGACATGGAGGTTTCTAAATCGGTAGCATAGATACTTAACTTGCTGTCTTCAATGACAAAAAGAAAATCTTCCAGTATGGGTAATACCGTATTTGTACTGATAACTCCATTGATAAGCTGTAGATTCTGAAGCAGTGCAGTATTTGATACAATGAATTTCATGTTTTACTTTTTAATGAAACGATGCAAAGCAAAGATAAAGTTTTTCGGATAATAGAAAGGACGATTTAAACATGTTGAATAATGCTAAGCACGCTATTGGTTTAATTGTTTTTTTATCTTGAATTTCATTGGCCCTACCAGTACTTTACCGAAAACAAATTGCTGGATGATTACCAACTCTTTTCCATTGTTCATTATGCCGTACCAACGGTCGAGGTCATATTGTATGGCTTCTCCGTTTTCGGTAATTTGTGCTTTGGTTCTTTTGTCAACCGGCTTATAATACAATTCAATTTTTTGAATATCTCCATCTGCCGGCTCCACTTCAATGCTACAATATGCGGTTGACGATATGATGGAATCACGTTTGCTATTATTATTCACAAGCACTTCATACTTTAAACTTTTAAAGTATGAAGCATAAGTCCGGGCCCATTTCTGATTAAGTTCTTCTAATAATTTTTGCCCGGTGTTGGAATACCTCAGTGTAAAACTATCCCGCTTATTCCGATATAAAGAAAAACTACTGTCAGGACTTTGAGGATAGCTTAGGCTTATATACTGAAAACTGTTGGGATCGATTTGAAAAACGCTACGGTCGCGCCATAAATCTTCATCTACAAAAAAACGGGTTGATAATTGGCCGTCAAATCCGGGTATGTGTACCAGATACAAGTCATCGGAACCTTCCATTTTCATAAAATTACCATTCATTTTTTCGTTCGGAGGCCCTACATAGAAAGAATGTAAAAGCTTTCCCTCTTGATTGTATAGTTCTACTTTTGTATTGATACTTGCCATCGAACGGGATACATTTTCCAATGCTGATTCAGGCACAGGGTTTTTGATTTTCATTTGTGCAAGCGTATGCAGCAAGGTTTGTGTTTCTGTTTTTCTTGCTTTATATTTTCCGTTAAGCTGCCATTGTCCTTTGGATTTTCGGTTTAGTATTACATGATGTCCTCCCATATCAGCCATAAATATCTTCGATATAGAGGCAGTGTCCTGAAAAGTAAAAGAATCTTGATGATGATAAAATTTTCCAATATCCTGATCTATAAATAACCACCAAAGCAATAGTGCAAATACTAATATGATAAATAGGTTTATGGTCGTTTTCATAAAGAACCGGTATATTTTTTTCTTCTTACAATATTCTGTATTCCTCCAAAAAATAATAAAACTAATAATGGCAAGAGCAAATTGATCATTTGCCATTTAAAACGTTGTTGTTTTACTTTTTCACGATTCAAAGGACGGGTTCTGAATTCTTTGTTTCTGGCTGATATCAATCCGTAATTATCGGCCAGATAGTCGATACAATTCAGAAGAAAATCTTTGTTGGCATAAATATAATTCGGATTATATCGATAATATCCCAATGGATATTTTACGCCTTTGCTGTCCACTTCATTGGCAGCTATATCTCCATCGGCAATCACAATCATTTTATTTTCATCGCTGGATGATTTATATTTTAAACCCAGACTATCCCGATAGATTCTTAAAAATTCTTGAGGCAATCGTCCTTTATAAACTGAATGAAAACTTCCTTCAACCAAAACAGCCACCGGAATATCTGATTTATTGAATAATACAGGATCGGGTTTTGTACCGGCCATACTCAGGGTTAGCCGTACCGGATTAAACATCAGCCGGCTGCTTGAAGAGCTATGCAATAAAATGGTTTTTTTCAATCCGGGTACTTTGATGGTATCTATCGAACTGGCAAAATTGATCCGTATCGCTTCGAGGTGTTTTGTAATCGGATGAGTAGGATCGGGGACAATAATCGGATAAAAATACCAGGGATAAAATACGGGTGTACTGCTGTTGCCGCGATAAAGCGGAATACCGGCACAGCGTTCGTCCTGCACCAAATCATAATTGATTCGCACCCCATACTGAAATAATTGTGTTTTCAGATTCAGTGGATAATCGGTTGTTATCGTGAACGACCGGGCTTGCCGGCCCAGCAAACTGTC
>JAJRWN010000116.1 GCA_024276745.1 Bacteroidota bacterium | reverse complement strand
TCGCATCAAATTTGAACGCTTTTCCTTTATCGTTTACCAGTTCACAAGCAAAGCGCTTGTCAACGATAGTCATTTGACACCATGCACAATTTTCATGGCCAAAATCAATATCGACCGGTTTAACTTTACACGAAGCAAAAACAATCAACAGCAAGCCGGTGATAAGCAGCTTATTCATGTTAAAGATTTTTTATCCTTTTTTGAAAAAAACCATGCTAACATAGCCAGCACAGTAGAAACAACAAATATAATAGTACCGGTAGCGGGCATAGAAATGGCAGTAAAGTTTAGTAATTTTTTAGTGCCAATCAATGGAGGTTGATAGCTCATACCGGGTATTGAAATGGGAGCCATCGGGTTTAAATTATGACCATATACATATTCCCATTGATAAAAATCATAAATACCCAATCCACCAAGAACAACCACGATTAAAATCCATGTAAGAATGGCTTTAGGTTTATTCATCCAGCTTGCAATCAGACCTAATAAGATTAAACCACCGATTACAAAAGGGAAGTAGGTAAGTTCCGGAAAAGATTCAGGAATAATTTTTTCCATTCCCACATAATGATTCAGTAAATTAATATTTTCAAGTGCATTGGGTGTAATGCCGCTCATATGGTCAATCCAAATATAGAAACCAATTCCATTTGGATATTGAGGAGCCTGAAGAATAATTTTCCAGATAGGAAAGAAGAAAACCAAGACTAAGAGCAAACTGGCACTTAGCATAAACCAAAACGAACGATTAAATTTTTTCATATCACTATAGATTTAAAAAAGGCAGCCTACCATGATTTGGCTGCCTTTTTATTCATGACCACTATTTTAAATAATCTTGCAAGATTATTCTTCTACAGGTGCCGAACCGGTCCACCATCTTAGTGGAGTGTTTGCACCGGCAGCCGAAACCCTTACATATCCTTGCATTTCCTGATGCAGTGCAGAACAGAAATCACTGCAATAAAATGGAAATACACCAGGCATTTCAGGTTCCCAAACAGTTGTTTTTGTTTGACCGGGCATAATCAGCAATTCGGATGTATTGTTGCCCATCATAGCAAAGCCATGAGGTATATCCCAGTCTTGTTCTATATTGGTAACATGGAAATAAACTTTATCACCCATTCTGACTCCTTCTATATTATCGGGTGCAAAGTGACTCCGTATTGTAGTAATATACACATCCACACGATTTCCATTTCTTATCACTTTTGTTTCGCCTTCACCTTTTACGGCAAATTCATTTTCATTTTCTTCGAGTTTGTAAATCTTTTTCGAATTTTTCATAATGATATCAGCCGGAATAGATTGACCATAATGAGGTTCTCCAATGGTTGGAAAATCGAGCAATAGTTTCATCTTATCGCCTGATATGTCATATAACTGACAAGATTGACACAATTCAGGACCCGTTGGAAGGAAACGGTCTTTGGTAATTTTATTGAGCATCAATAAATATTTACCCCATGGTTTTCTTGAATCGCCTCCGGGGATACTCAAGTGACCAATGGAATAATAACTGGGTGCTCTGTCAAGCACTTCCCAGGTACCTACTTTCCATTTTACTACTTCTGAAGAGATAAAGAATGAAGTATATCCATTTCCTTTATCGTCAAACTCGGTATGCAATGGGCCTAAGCCTCCGCTTTTGACCACACCGGCTAACACCTCGTCATATTTCAAAATAGGCATACCGTAAGCTTCACCGTCAAAAGATTTATTTTCAATGGCTTTCATCATTTTAGAAAATGAATGTGCGGTTACATCAGCCGATAATTTTCCACTTCCAATGATGTATTCACCGCTTGGATCAACATCGACACCGTGTGGTGATTTAGGGGTTGGGAGCAGATAGACCAAACCCGGACATTCTTCAGGAATTAATACCTGAACGGTTTCGCGCAGTTCGTTGCTTGCAGTATGTGTTTTTTCATTATAGGTACAATCAAAATGCTTACCGGGCATTTCGTGTGCTTTACCTTGAGCAACATATTCTTCAGCTTTTTTCCAGTTAATGGCTGCAATAAAATCTTTGTCTCTTTGCGAAGCATTGATTTCGAGTAGTGAATTAGCTTCTTCAGTATTATATGAAGAGAAGAAAGTCCATCCATCTGAAGGACCTTTACCGGAGTGTGCTAAATCAAAATCCCAACCCGGCATCAGTATTTGAAATGCAATGTGCATACGACCGGTTTCAGGATCTACTTTTATAAATGATAATGCACCTTTGAAATTACCTTTATAATTTTCAATCGGCATATCGGTTTGTGGAACAGGAACCGAAAAACGTGTACCGGCTACAATGTAATCTGTATTTTGAGTTGTAAAGGGTGAACTGTGATTACCGGCACTATTGGGTAATTCTAGAATTTCGGCTGTTTCAAAAGTAGTTAAATCTATCCGGGCTACTCTTGGGCTGTTATTATCATTGATAAAAATCCAGCGTCCGTCAGGCACACCGTCTGTTTGAGATAATTCCGGGTGATGTGCATCGCCCCAGGGTAAAAAACCATGAGTAGTTTCCAGCATAGGTTTGGTTTCTTCAGAATATCCATAGCCTGTTTGGGGATCTTGTGAAAAAACATCAATTACTTTAAACAAACGGCCTGAGGGTAAACCGTAAACCGATAATTGTCCACTAAAACCACCGGATAAAAAAGAATAAAATTCATCGTAGGTGCCCGGTGCAACGTATACCTGACTGGCGGCATCGCTGGTACCTAAGGCCCCACCACTTTGCTTGTTTCCATTGCACGATACCAGTAAAACCACCGATATCATGGCTAGGTTAATCATTGAGAAGCTCTTGAGTTTCATGTCAAAGATTTTTAGTTATTAATTTGGTTTAGAATTTCTGTTTTTATAGTGTTCTCAGATATTCGAGTACTTTCCTTGCTTCATCTTCAGTAAGATTCTGGTTTGCCATTGGTGATAAATAATCGCCTTGCAAATTCTTGGCAATAGGATCGTTAGCCAACATATTTTCTGGATTTAAAATCATATTCATAATCCATTCGGGTGTTCTTCTTTTGCTAATCCCTTTATGGGCAGGACCGATATATTTTTCATCGGGTTTATGGCATGATGTGCATTTTGAATCGTAGATGGCTTTGCCTTCAGCAACCATTGCATCGTCAATAGGGCCTAATTCTACCGATGTAATGGGGCCTACACCCTTATCTTGCATAGGATCAACCCGTTCTTCTTTTTGATACATTGATTGGCTATCTTCATTACTATTACTATTGCTTTCGTCCGAGCCTCCGCCACAAGCCAGGAAACTTCCGCTAATAAGCACTGCCAATATTAAGCTTACTTTGTTTAACTGCATGATTATGTTTTATTTGATTTAAAATGATTAATAAAATTTACAGTACAAATAGAATATTGTCACTTCCTTCTTTTTATGACATACATCATATAGTTTTGTGCTTATAAAGCCTGTTTGATTCATGCATCTTAACGAAGAGCTACTTATTCAGTATAATGCCGAAAGAACTTCTTATAAAAAAGAAGATACTTTATTTCGGCAGGGGCAGTATCCAAAGTATTTTTTTCAGGTGGATATCGGTTTAATAAAAATGAGTGTTTTCGGGCATGATCATCAAGAATTTATTCAACAGGTTTTTCAACCCGGTGAAAGTTTTGGTGAACCTGCACTACTTGGAAATTTTCCATTCCCTTCATCGGCTATAGCCCTTCAGGAATCCATTGTATGGAAAATACCCAGAAATGATTTTTTTCAAATTCTTAAAGATTATTTTGATATACATTTAAAACTCACCAATCTTTTGGCTAAAAGATTATCATATAAAACGACATTAATCAGAAATCTCAGCACTAATCAGGCCGATGAACGGATACTGCATGTTATCAAATTTCATTGCCACAATACGTCCGCTATTAATAATCAAACTTGCTTCCCTTTTACCAGAAAAGAATTGTCAAATATGACGGGTTTAAGAATTGAAACCGTTATCAGAACCGTGAAAGAACTGGAAAAGCAAAACAAACTCCGCATTAGCAAACACAAAATCTATCTGGTTGAGCCTGCTAATTGAGTAGTATTGATTTCGAATATGAAGCCTAATTTCTTTTCTAATTTTGCCAACTATGCTTATTGCAAATAATTTATCTCTTTGTTTTGGAGAAAAAGTCATATTTGAAGATGTGAGTTTTCGCATTGTTGCAAAAAATCGCATTGGGCTAACCGGTATAAACGGCAGTGGAAAAACCACGCTTTTAAAAATAATTACAAAAGCGATAAAACCGGATAATGGAAGTATCCGTTATCCTGCCGGTTATAGCATAGGCTATTTGCCGCAAATGATCAAGCGGGATAGTCCTCTATCTGTTTTGCAGGAAGCTAATCTTGCTTTTGAAGAACAACATGACATCGAAAAAGAAATACGTGCGCTTCACAAGCTTATTGAAACTACCCCGCATACCGATCATCATTTTGAGAAATACTTAAGCCGTTTGAGTCATTTGGAAGACCGATTTCATTTTTTGGGAGGTGGTCAATCTGAAATACAAACAGAAAAAGTATTAAAAGGACTTGGGTTCAAACAAGAAGCTTTTCAGCAGCCTTATGCCGAATTGAGTGGCGGATGGAAAATGCGTGTAGAATTGGCCAAGATACTTTTGAAACACCCTGATTTAATATTATTGGACGAACCAACCAATCATCTTGACATATATTCTATCAAATGGCTGGAACAATTTTTACAAAAATATCCCGGTAGTTTAATGCTGGTGAGCCACGACAGGGCTTTTCTTGATGCCGTTACCAATCTTACTTTCGAAACCATTCATGGAAAACTTGCTCAATTTAAAGGTGGTTTTTCTGCCTTCGAAAAATTTAAAAAGGGTGATTATGAAAAAACACTGCAAGCCAAAAAGCAACAAGACAAGTATATTCAGGAGACCCAAATACTCATTAATAAATTCAGAGCTAAGAAAAATAAAGCTGCATTTGCACAAAGCCTGATACACAAACTGGAACGACTGGAAAAAATTGAACTGCCAGAGGCCGAAGACAAAGCGTTGAAAATTCATTTTCCGGCACCACCCAGACCGGGAAAAATTGTAATGAAAGCTACTCAAATCAGTAAATTTTATGGGGATAAACATGTGCTTGATCAAGTAGCTTTTGAACTAAACCGTGGAGAAATAGTAGCTTTTGTAGGGAAAAACGGTGAAGGGAAATCAACTTTTGCCCGGATACTGTCGGGGCAGGAAAGCTTTACCGGAAGTGTAAAACCGGGACATCAGGTAAACATCGGATTTTTTGCGCAAGATTCAGCCGAATCTTTAAATGGAAAAATTAGTGTGTTACAAACCCTGGAAGAACTGGGCAGTGGTTTAAGCTCAGGAGCTATCCGTTCGCTACTGGGAACTTTCAGGTTTTCGAAAGATGATGTAGATAAAAAAGTAAAAGTACTATCAGGAGGCGAAAAAACACGCTTAGCCCTGGCCCGGTTGATGCTGCAACCTTATAATTTGCTTATTCTTGATGAACCTACTAATCACCTTGATATGCGATCGCGCGATATTCTTAAATCGGCATTAAAACAATTTAAGGGTGCGGTTATTGTTATTTCTCACGATCGTTCTTTTCTTGACGGTTTGGCAGAAAAAATTTATGAATTCGACCAAAAATCTATCATTACCTATCTGGGAGATATTCAGTATTTCTTTTTAAAAAATCCACATTTCGGCCAAGCAATACCTGCAGATAAGCAACAAAAAAAGAAAAAAGAAAAAAATACCGGTCAAAAAAAACAATATGAGCAAAAAAAAGTACTCCGGAAACAAGAGCGAATATTAACCAAAAAAGTACATAAAGCAGAACAAAAAATTAAACAAATAAGCACAGAAATAAATAACATGAACACCAGTATGGCCAATAGCACATCAGCCATGACCGAAGCTTTCTACGATGATTATACCCTAAAAAAAGAAGCCCTCGAAGAAGCAGAAAACCAATGGGCTGATGATTTGGAAAAATTAGACTCGATAAAAGAAGCATTAAAATCCATGGAGCAAACCAATAATGAATAAATCGATACAGATTTCTTTTATGAAAAAACAGATGCCGGCAAAAATCTTATTTTAGCGCCCTATGCCGGTTGATGTTGATAGTGTAAGACTGAATTTTGCACCCGAACATTTAAAATTGCTCAATGTATTGCTGGGCTTTGTGATGTTTGGAGTTGCCCTAAC
>JAJRWN010000115.1 GCA_024276745.1 Bacteroidota bacterium | reverse complement strand
CTGCAGATGAAATCATATGAATAATTCCAAAGCAATTTTCCATATATACAGATGTATATATATAGCCCTATATACCGTATATATACATCTATATAGAAGTATATATATCTATATACTTTCGTGCCCCAGGCCCTTTCCGGCTATTACAAGTTAGGGGCTTCTACAGGTAAGTACTATGATAAAAAAAATATTATTCAAATTTGGTGCTACCGAAGAGCAAGCGCCACTCGATCTAGAAGTAACCCCAATAACGGTATTTGTCGGGCCTAATAATTCAGGTAAAAGTCGTGTCCTAATTGAAATTGAGAATTTTTGCCGTCGAACAATGGGGCAGCCAAATGATTTAGTTATAAACCAATTAGAGTTGATGCCCTATAGCAAAGAGGATATTGAAAGTGAAATATCAAAAATTGAACAAACTCCAAAGCTTGGTGAAACAATTAACCCAGGGCACGTAATACTTGGGAAGCTAGACCCACAAAATAACCAAATGTTTAGAGCGCAGGTAAATAAAGAGGCACTTGTACAGGAAGCGCAGAACCCAACGCAAAGGCAAGGGTACTATGCTAGCTTTCTTGGTATTTATACGGTTCGGCTAGATGGTACAAATCGCCTAAATCTATTAAATGAACAGGAAGCTGGGGACTTGCAGACAACGCCAAATAATCACTTGGCTCATCTATTTATTGATAATGATCTTCGTAAAGAGGTAAGAAGAATAGTTTATGATGCTTTCAAAAAATATTTTGTTATAGACCCAACAAAAATTGGCAAGCTTCGTGTAAGACTCTCAGACACTGAACCAAAAAATGAAAGAGAAGAGAAAGGATGGGAAAGTGAGGCAATTGAATTTCATAGAAATTCAGTCGAAATTTCCAATGCTAGTGATGGTGTAAAGGCTTTTACTGGGATCATTACAACAATTTTGGCTGGCGATCCAAAAGTTGCTCTAATAGACGAGCCAGAAGCATTTTTACACCCTGCGCTATCGAGTAAACTAGGAAAAGAAATTGCAACATCGCTGAAACAGTCACGTAAACGTCTGTTTGTTTCAACTCATAGTGCAAGCTTTCTTATGGGGTGCATTCAATCAGGATCACCGCTCAATATTGTTCGTCTTACATATAACTACAATCCACCTACAGCAAGACTTTTACCGCAAGAAAAATTGTTGCCCTTAATGAGGAACCCGCTTTTAAGATCTACCGGGGTCTTAGAGGGCTTGTTTTATGAATCAGTAATTGTAACAGAAGCGGATTCTGACAGAGCATTTTACCAGGAGATTAATGAGCGGTTATTAGCAATAAATGACCCAAGAGGGATAGCAAGCTGTTTATTTATAAATGCACAAAACAAACAAACTGTCTGGGATATTGTTAAGCCGCTACGTGAACTAGGAATTCCTGCGCTAGGTATTGTTGATATTGATGTACTAAAGGATGGAGGTCAGGAATGGACTAAACCTTTAAAAGGGGCATATATTCCAGAAATCAGTCATGAATCACTACATAAACAAAGGCAGTCATTATTAAAGGCTTTTGTAGATACTGGTAGCGATTTGAAAAAAGATGGTGGCATAACATTGCTCGAAGATGCGGAAAGGGAAGCCTGCGAAAATCTATTTTCACAGCTTAAAGAGTATGGCGTATTTATAGTTCCAAATGGTGAACTTGAATCGTGGGTTAAAAAACTCGGTGCAACTGGTCATGGTTCTAAGTGGTTGATAGAGGCATTTGAGAAAATGGGAGAGACTCCAGAAGATCCTAACTATCTCAGCCCCGAGGATGGCGATGTGTGGAGTTTTATTGGCGAAGCAAAAGACTGGTTAGCCGATTCAAACAGAAAAGGAATCCCATCGTTGTGAATAATGCCCCTAACAAACGCATACACTCGGACAGCAAAAAGCGCCGCTCCTCGTTCCTCGTCGCTCTGCTTTTTGCTGCCGGTGATGCGGAGCGTTAGGGCAACATAATTCAGAGAAAGATATGTGCCGAGAACAGATAGAAATTTTGATAAAGGAAAATAAAAAGTTGTATGGTGAGCTACACAAAATACACTTAGAAAGAAATTCTCTAGATTCTGAATTTCTATTAAATACGTATGACGAGCAACCTAAATTACAGAAATTAATTGATTACAATGAAGAATTAGAGCAGGAGAAATATAAACAAATAAAACGATCTCGTTTTTTTGGAATAAAATATACAAAAAGTGATAAACCAATATACTGCATGCCATGTTTTATTTACAAAAATACTAAATCCACACTAAAAAAATCTGATTCAAGCATGGGCAATGGAATAAAAACGTATTCTTGTATAAAGTGCACTACATGTTTTCATGTTGATACAATCGCAGTCTAAATTCTGGTATATTTCTATTTCTGAGAATGTTTTGATGAACATCAAAATGCTTAATTTTATAATATTCCTATCATCACTATTTTTTGTTATATCTTTGTCAGCATCGCCTGATCCATTTATGGGAGAAGGAAAGCAGGGCTTTATAAATAGATGTACTTCATCATCCGAGATGCCGGGCCAATCACCATCAGAAATAGAAGAATTCTGTAAATGCTTTGCTAATAATTTAGAAATCGGATACCAAGATGCACTTAAGTCAATTAAACCGACTGACACTATCTCGCTAGCACAACAAAAAATGAATGACACGGCGAAGAAATATGCCAAAGCCTGTATGCCCTAACAAAGTAAATCCAGCGGACAGCATAAAGCGCCGCTGTGCTCTGCTTTATGCTGCCGCTGATTTACAACGTTATGCACAATAGAAAATCACAGAGGCACTCAAAATGAGCATAGCCCTCCTCATAAAAATCATAATTCTTGGGTATATTCTCGCGGGATACTATTCAG
>JAJRWN010000114.1 GCA_024276745.1 Bacteroidota bacterium | reverse complement strand
TTTTAGTATTCAATAAGTTTTGTACTAAGAAATAAACATTGATGAATTTGGGATTATCCTTGCTTCCGATGGCAAAATCTTTATCGATTCTGGCATCAACCTTGAAATTCCAGGGTAATCGAGAACCGTTAATCGTTCCTACAAGTGCAGATTGGGTGCGTACGCCAAACATGGCAGTAGGCGTAGGAACATCTTGCCGTGTAAAGGGTTCGCCTGAGCGGGCTCTGAACACAAAATTAATACCTGCATTTTCTAAAATATTTTTACCTCCTACAACAGGACCATTGTACATTTTGCCCATTCCATAGCGATAGTCAAAATTCAGAATAAAGGTATGTCTTACATCATATCCGAAGGGTA
Source organism: Bacteroidota bacterium (assembly GCA_024276745.1). GTDB lineage: Bacteria > Bacteroidota > Bacteroidia > Chitinophagales > S012-47 > JAJRWN01. Next base: position 7,810 of record JAJRWN010000114.1, on the reverse strand, counting down.
AGATGGTTCTCAGGTTTGGTTGTCCGGCACCAATTAAATTAGCCTGGGAAGTAGTGCTTGATCCGGTACCATCGGCAAATTGAAGCGTATAGCTTGCTGTCATTAGTGAATTACTTACCCGATGCATCAAATCGTAGGTAACGGTCAATCCTTTTACAGTTCCAAAATCTATATTCCCATAAGTTGAATAGTTCAGCGGATAAGCATAATTTACCCTCATCACCTGCATCATATCACGAAGTTCTTTGTAAAAAGCAGATATTTTTAAAGCAGAATAATCGCTTAAGGCTTGTTGAAAGCCTAATTCGTAATTAATGGTTTTTTCAGGTTTAAGATTAGGATTGGGAATCAAACCGTCTATGGCAATTTCCTGCATATAATAATAATGATAAGGTGTAGCTTCATTACGGGTAAGTGGTCTTTGCGTAAGCACATCGTAATGAGCCGTAAACATAGCAGTTTCCGTTATCGGAAAAGAGAATGCAATTCTGGGCATAGGCGTTAATTGCGGGGTATAGTCCACAAAAGTCAAGCTGGGATCAAAAGTATTTGGATCTTTAATATCCATAGTCGGATCAACCAAATAAGGACTTATTTTACCCGTACTTGTTTGGGCTGCAAGCACTGACGGATCAAATATTTCGCCCCCTTGATTATTATACCAGGTATCGCCATTTCTATAGCCGATTATTTTAGTAGGATTTTGAATATCGTTTACATATACGGCATAGGATGAACCAATATTATCAGGATGAGAAATGGCATTGCCTCCCAAAGAGCTAACCTCACCAACCGAACGAATTGGATAGAGTGAATATTTGTCTTTCAGCACTTTCTGGTTTGCATCAAAACGGTCAACCCGTAAGCCGACTCGAAAGATAACTCTTCCTATATTAAATTTATCTTGAACATAAGCAGCGGTATAAATTGGGCGATATGCAGCCAGGTCTCGGGTATAGTATTCGTTATAATCTTTTTTACCGTTTCCGTTTAAATCATTGTATTTAAGAAAGAAATCACTAAATGCAGGTGCCGATTTAAAGATATTACCATAATAATCGTATCCCCGTGTATTAACCAGTCTGTTACCACTTTGAATCAATTCATCGGGGCTGAACATATCGAGCGATAAGATACTTGGATCTATGGCATCCAAATCTATCCAGTCAAGTCCGTCAACAGCTAATCCTAATTTTTTTCTTAACTGCATATCAAAATACTTTTGTTCATTTTGATTATAGCTTGATCGGTAGAAGATGGTATCGTACTGACCGAAGGTACCGTTATAATCAGAATGTAAAATGGTATCTCCATTAATCAGGTAGTAGGGATTTTGAACATCCAGATTGGCTAAATGAAAATTAGTATTTTGTCGCATTATTTCCCATAAACTGATAGGAGATACGAAATAAGATCTTTATACTCTTTGTTGATATTCGAAACCAAATTCCAAAGCGTGTTTATTCATATGATCGCCTGAACTTTTCTTTAAGTCAACCGAAGCATCGAAACGCATTCCAAATTGATCATTTCTGGATTTACCATAATTAAACCAGGGTACACCCGGATTGTAATACATGGAATAGGCAATTTGATTTTGGGTAAAATCACCATTTCGTAATCCGCCACCAAGCAATACCTGATCTAATGTAAATGGATTTTCGCTATCGAAATACATTTCGGTATAGCGGGTCATCTGTGGGTTTACACTACCCGGTTCGAAAGTGACGGCCGTATCCTGATAGCCAAGCAATCGATAGCCGGTAAGACCGGTAACGGAATCGGTACCATAGCCATAAACCGGAGCACGATAGGTATTAAATTTTCCAATATATCCGTATTTAAAAGGCTCCCATCCAAAACGGGCATCTTCCTGGCTTGAACTACTTCGCTGATAATCTACCTGAATAGTATAATATGCATTTGACAACACATAAGTTTCATCACTTGATTTGCTATCTTTTTCACTTATCTTACTTAAAAACCTTTGTGTGAATTTACCATATAGTCTAATATCATTATTTTTTACTAAAGGGTTGTTTTCAGGGTTTAATAATGAGAATGTTCTGATATAGGCATGTCTTATTTGGTTATAGTATTGCCCGCCTACAGTAATATTAACACTTTGCGATGGTTTAAAATCTATTTTTCCAAATGCCGAACCCGAGAATGCCGAATTATTTGGCTTGTAATTAATAGCATATAAATCAGAAGTTCTTAGAAATTCAGTGCTTTTGTTTAAACCGGTTCCAAACTTTGAAGGTTTTAATGGATTTTGCTTAATGTCTTGCAATACACTATCGTTTACCTGCCATAAACTGGTAGCCGGTGGATCGGTATCTTTCCGGTAAAGAAATTCGGTGGTTAATAAGAAACCGAGTATTGTTTTTGAAGTATCGGTGCCTTTATATTTTGTATATATGGGGCCAAGGGCACTAAATTTAAATTGATTATAGCCTGATGGGTCGAGATATTGAGAAGTGATGGCTTCGATAGCACCATGAAAGTTTTTAGAAGGACCTCTTGTAGAAATACTTACAATACCACCAGTAAGATCGCCTTGTTTTGCTTCGATACCACCGGTAATGATTTGAATTTGATCGATAGCTTCGGTAGGTAGTTCTACGGTTCCGGTCATATCCACACCATCAATTAAATATTTGGTAGCATAGCCTCTCGAACCACCAATGTTGATTAGGTTATTATCGTCAGACTGGTAAGTTGCCGCAGAGTTACCGATAATGCCTACTAAATTATTTTTTGGCATTTTTTCAATTTCTTCTCTTGTTTTAGTATCACCGGCATCCGGTTTACCAACATCGATAGGAGGTGCTTCGTAAATTATTGTTACCGATCCAATTTCCTGAGCGGTATTAATAATAATATCATCGAGGAAAGTAGTTTTTCCGGATGAAACCACTACCCCCGTAACGTTTACTACTTTTCCGACAAAAGAAGCAGAAACCCGGTAGGTACCCGGATTTAGTGGTTTGATAGAAAAATAGCCATCATAGTCGGTAGCCGAACCATCCTGCAAAACTCCATTGAGATATACGGCAACACTTGCAAACGGTGTACCTGCACCGGTTTGGTCTTTTACACGACCTTGTATTTCACCGGTTTGTGCTTTCAATGAGATCAGGGTAATACATATACTTATCAGGGTAACGATAATTTTTTTCATATCGGCCTTTTTGAATAATTGCAATTTTATAATCAGTTGGAAATTTAAATAGCCACATCTTATTTAAATTTTCCGATGAGATATTGCCAACAAAAATAGAAAAACGTTAAGAAATGTCAACAAATAAATAAAACGCATAATTGTATTTTACACAATTATGATTAAAAGCCCTGTTTTAGAAGCTTTTCGAGTAGCACTTTCCCTATTTTTTTCTTCGATGTATGTGTCCAGCCTGCTATATGAGGGGTAAGAATTACATTATCTCTGGCGATAAGTTGTTGATACCACGAATTATGTTTTAAATATTCGGTTAGCAAGGGTTCGGTTTCGAATACATCAAGACATGCTCCTTTTACCTTTCCCGAATCAAGAGCTTCGAGCAAATCATTTGTGTTTAATACTTTACCTCTTGAAGTATTAATAAAAAATACAGTTTTGGAGAAATTAGAAAAGAAGGTTTTATTGGCAAAAGCCATGGTTTCATCATTCAATGGAATATGCAGGCTGATAATATCGGCTACTTCGTAAATCTTTTGCAGGTTGCATTCATGAATATATCCGCTGCCAAATCCGGATTTATACTTATCGTAGGCATATACATGAACAGCAAAACCCTGTAGTTTTTGGGCAAAAGCTGCACCGGTATTGCCAAAACCTATGATTCCCATATTAAGTCCATGCAACTCAATGCCCCGGTTTTCTTCCCGTTTCCATATTCCATTTCTGATTTGCTGGTTGGCAAGAGCAATGTTTCGAAACAAGGTAAGCAACATGCCCAGTGCATGCTCGGCCACTGCATTGCGGTTGCCCTCGGGCGAATTGAAACAATAGATATTTTTTGAGTTTGCCAACGGGCTATCTATATTTTCCATTCCCGAACCAGCCCGGCCAACCCATTTTAATCGAAGTGCTTTATCAATTAAAGATTTCCTGACTTGAATATTGGTTGATACAATAAGTCCGGTATAATTTTCAATGATATTTTCCAAATCAGATTGTGAGATGTTGGGTTGATAATTGACCCGGTAGCCCACAGCTTCCAATTGATTGATAAACTCAGTATCAATATCACAACTCACCAATACCTTTTTACGAGAAGAATTCATAGTTTTTTCTTTCTAAGCTTGCTAATGATTAAAGCTAATGCTTCAAATTGAACCGGGGAAATTTGTTCCGGTCTCAACGACATCAATGTACTTGTTTTGATTTGCTCAAACTCCGGTAAAGATTTTAAAGAATTCCGTAACATTTTCCTACGTTGGTTAAAAGCCATTTTTACCAATTGATGCAATACAGCCGGATGATACGGAGGATCATAATCTTCTTTATGAAAACAACGGATTACCGCTGAGTTGACTTTTGGAGCCGGGCTAAACTGATTGGGTGCAACATCCATCATATATTCTACCCGGTAAACCGTCTGGAACAATACACTCAAAATACCATAAGACTTGCTACCGTGTGCTGCACAAATTCTTTGAGCTACTTCTTTCTGAAACATAGCCACTACTACCGGTATTTGGATATGATTTTTTAAAACCAGAAACATCAATTGAGTGGAAATATTGTATGGAAAATTACCAATTAATTCCATCGGATAATGGCTGATTTCATGTAAATCGATATGCAATGCATCGGCTTCCAGAATTTGCTCACTAATACTGGAAAAACGATATTTTAATTCAATTACAAATTCATGGTCTAACTCTATGAGATGAAGCTTTTTGCCAAAGCGATTGAATAAAAAAGCAGTTAGTATTCCTTTTCCAGGTCCTATTTCAATAATATGGTGATTAGCATTGCCGGGCAATAAATCAACTATTTGTTCAGCCAAAAGTTGATTATTTAAAAAATGTTGACCTAATGATTTTTTAGCTCTATGCAACATCGTTCTATTAAAAGCAGGTGTGTAAAATAAAAATTAATTTTGCAGTCTTCATTTCAGATAGATATGCAAAGAAACGGAAAAGCTAAAAGCATGAGTGAACAAAAAATAAAAATAGGAATTAGCATCGGTGATATAAATGGAATAGGTCCGGAAATTATCATTAAAACCTTGCAGAAAAATATACTCAATAAATACATTACGCCTATCATATACGGATCAACCCGCTGTTTGAGCTATTACAAGCGCCTGCTGAATATCAATAGCTTCAACTACACGCAAATTAAAGCGGTAAAAAATGCTACCCCCCAACAAATAAACGTAGTTAATTGTTGGTCTGAAGAGATACAAATAAGCCCGGGCAAGCCAAGTGCAGGAACTGCAAAAGCTGCCTATGCCGCTCTTGAAAAAGCAAGCACCGATTTAAAAAACGGCTTAATAGATGCCTTGGTAACTGCCCCGGTCAATAAAGGAAATATTGCCGAACTGCATAATGATTTTGTAGGTCAAACGGAATATATCAGCCAAATAATGAATGCCGAAGAAAGTCTGATGTTATTGGCAAGCGATCAGCTTCGGGTAGGCTTGGTAACCAATCATATTTCCATATCAAAAATCCAAGAAAACATCACAACAGAACGGCTTCGAAAAAAAATAACCTTGATGATTGCATCACTGAAACAAGATTTTTTAATCAATAAACCCCGGATAGCGGTAATGTCATTGAATCCGCATGCAGGAGACAGCGGAAAAATAGGAAAGGAAGAAGAAAGCATCATCAAACCGGTGATCGATGATATGCAAGCAGAAAACCTGATATATGGGCCTTATCCGGCCGATAGTTTTTTTGGTAGTCAAAACATACACCATTTTGATGGAATCCTTGCCATGTATCACGATCAGGGCCTGGCCCCCTTTAAAGCATTAAGTTTTGGAGAAGGCGTAAATATTACCTGTGGCCTTTCAGTGGTAAGAACATCGCCCGATCATGGAACTGCCTATGATATAGCCGGTCAAAACAAAGCATCCATAGCATCGTTCAGGAAAGCACTTTTTACTGCATGTGATATTTTAAAAAACCGGTCTAACTACAAGGATATGAACAAAAACCCCTTACAATCAAACTTAGCAAAGAAAGCAAGTGCAGAGGCATAATATTCTTTGTAATTTTTGTATTTTTGTGCCTCGTTTTGAATTAATGGCGACTGAGGATGAAAGCAATGAAGGCATATACCATTCAATTTGCAGGATTAACGAATAAGATTCATTACCTGGAATTTGAAATTGATACTTTATTTTTCAAACATTTTGAATCGTCACCAATAAAACAAGCTGATATTTTTGTTCATTTAACATTTGACAAAAGACCCGGGATGTTTGTGCTTGATTTTAATATTGACGGGGAGGTAATCGGTGAATGTGATCGATGTTTGAATAAAATTCATATTCCTCTGAGAGCTCAGCATAGAATATTGATAAAATTCAATGATGAATTGGCAGAAAAACCTCAGGCCGATCCTGATATTATGTACTTATCGACCAAGGAGCACAGCATAAATATCCAACAATTGATTTATGAATACATTGTACTTTCCATGCCGATAAAAAAGATTTGCGAAAACAGTTTGATAGGGAATACGGAGTGTAATAAAAGCATGTTAAAAGCAATGAAAAGAGATATAAAACAAGAAGCAATTGACCCCAGATGGGAACAATTAAAAAAATTAAAATAAGCACAATAAAAAAGAAAATATCATGGCGCATCCTAAACGCAAAATTTCAAAAACAAGAAGAGATAAAAGAAGAACACACGTAAAAGCAAAAGCCGACCATGTATTAAGTTGCACCAATTGCGGAGCACCGGTATTGCATCATCATATATGTCCCGAATGCGGCCACTATCGTGGAAAACTTGCCGTTGAACCAAAAGTTAATCTTTAGGCATCAAAAGCTTAATCATTTCCAATTTTAATTTTATTCTAACTTTGCTTTGTTTTGATATTTAAATTCAAGGTAAATTTTTAATCTAGTACTATGTCAAAAATCCAAGCGGCTATAACAGGGATAAATTGCTGGATGCCACCGGACAAACTCACCAATTCTGATTTGGAAAAAATGGTAGATACCAACGATGAATGGATTACCACAAGAACCGGAATAAAAGAAAGAAGGATATTAAAGGGAAAGAATATTGGTACATCTTACATGGCCACAAAAGCAGTTGAAGGATTGCTAAAAAAGACCAATACCAATGCAGAAGATATAGAATTGGTTATCTGCTGTACGGTAACCCCGGATATGGTATTTCCGGCTACAGCCAATATCGTAGCCAATAATACGGGAATGATTAATTCATTCGGATATGATTTAAATGCAGCTTGTTCAGGATTTTTATTTGGATTAAGTACGGCCGCCCAATTCATACAAGCAGGTACCTATAAAAAAGTAATTGTAATTGGTGCCGATAAAATGTCATCAATTGTGGATTATACAGACCGGCAGGTATGTATAATATTCGGTGATGCAGCCGGTGCAGTACTTCTTGAAGCCAATGAAGAGGGTAATGGAATTGTGGATGCCCGCTTGCATACTGACGGATCGGGAGCCCCCTATTTACATCAGAAAGCCGGTGGATCCTTAAAACCTGCATCGCACGAAACGGTAGATGCCCGTGAACATTTTATCTTTCAGGAAGGCAAGTCAGTTTTCAAATTTGCGGTAAAAAACATGGCTGATGTTGC
>JAJRWN010000113.1 GCA_024276745.1 Bacteroidota bacterium | reverse complement strand
GTGCTTCTGACCCAATTTGTTATAATTCGGAAGGACAAGGGATTGGTGGTTTAAACCTTGCAGCTTGCTATTCTTGTACTTTATTGCCCGAAACATCTTGTGAAGAATTTAATAGTTATTTGGACAGAGCATTATTAATAGACAAAAAATATGGATTCTATAATGAACAATAATTGCCAGCCCAAAAAGCCATACACATTTGCAATTCTCACGAGCCAACGCTACGACCAAAAATTGCAACAGAGTATGTCTTGCCAACTCACTGAGAGAATAAAATATGTAGCAAATTTGAAAGAAAAATATATGGAAATGAATGAATGCCAGTGCCTAACATTGTGTATAAGCAATGGCGGGCAAAGTGCTAAAAATGAAACGCATATGAATAAAATAAACGATAGTGCGAAAATGAACAGAAGTGCGAAAAATCCCGCCACTGCTCATACACTTGACCGTCAGACTGCGCAAAAACCAAACCTCTTTTCTTAATAAAAAATTTTTATGTTCCAGTTGATTTGTTGGTAGATATTGCACTCCTTAAGAAGTGGGGATTTAAAGACAGGCCAGCAGATAAAGTAATACTACACGCTTTCATCCTGCCGATATGCTTAAACGCTAGCTTTACGGATATAAAAATCAGCTGCGTTCTTCCTCTAAACATCGCAGGCGCTTAGCAATTTGTCCGCTAATCCTTATTTTAGAGGAGCAAAATCCTAGCTTCATGAGATCTTTAATTGTCCTGTTTCTCATCGGTTTTTCATGCACAGCTCCGGCCCAACAGTGGTTTGGGTTAATGGAAGGTCCTAATCCCAATCTCTTCGTAGTGCAGCAAGCTTACCATGATTATTACCAAAATCACCTCTTCGTCAAAAACCGGCAAACGCAAGCTTATAAACGCTGGGTTCGTAAAATGGAAATGTTTGCCAATGCAAAAGGATATTACGAAAAGCCTGATTGGAGTCTGGAGGATCAGAAAAAATTTATGCAACTAAAGCATAGTTTATCATCATCGCGTGCCGGAAGCTCGTGGCAGGCAATTGGTCCTTTTCATCTTGACCTTACTGCTGCCGGAAGCAGCTATGCACCGGGTATTACACGCATGAATACGGTTCAGGAAGACCCCAATGACCCGGCCACCGTTTATGTAGGCACTGCCACAAGCGGTCTGTGGAAATCTACCGATACCGGCAACACCTGGCAATGCCTCACGCTCGATATGATGGTCAAAGGAGTGGGAGCCGTTTGCATTGATTGGTCAAATTCAAACACCGTATTTTTTGGTTCCAGTATCGGCATACAAAAATCAATGGATGGAGGACAAAACTGGTCGAACACCAGCTTAACCTTTCCTTATTATACCGGTATTTATGTATGGGAAATACGCATGGATCCCAACAATCATAATATTTTGCTTGCTGCCACAAATTCAGGATTTTATCGGAGCACCGATGGGGGGCAAAACTGGACCCAGCTGATGAGTGGTATTTGGTATGAGATTGAATATCATCCTAGCCTGCCAAACATTGTGTATGCATTGCACCGGAACGGAGATAAATGTGAATTTTGGAAATCGACAGATTCCGGAATAAATTGGAATCATATCACAAACGGGACACCCGATCCGGCAACAGGTGAGCATAACAGACGTTCAGAAATTTCAGTTAGCCCGGCAGCGCCCAATAATGTATATCTTTTAGCACCGGGAGCCGCCAACGGTTCATCGGGATTGTATGGTTTTTATATCTCCACCGACACAGGCAATAGTTTTACCAGAACCTGTTGTGGAGCGCTACCTGCCGGACCACCGGATTCCACCAACCTCAACACCATGGCCTGGCAACCCACCGGCCTTGATGAAGGCGGACAATTTTATTACGACCTTTCCATGGATGTTTCTGACTCCGACCCGGGAGAAGTGTATACCGGTGGCATCAATATCTGGCGCTCGCAAGACAGTGGCAAGTCCTTTACCTGCAATGCCAAATGGACATGGGAGCCTCAATATATTCCACGCTATGTGCATGCCGATGTACACGATATCAAAACCTTTGGGAATCATCTTTGGGCCGTTTCTGATGGAGGTGCTTTTTTGTCAACCGATGGAGGGCATCATTTCCGAAATAAAACATGGGGAATCAACGGCACCGAAATATGGGGCTTTGGGGAAGGTTTTCGTGATGGCAACGTCATGATTATCGGCACCTACCACAATGGTACTTTGGTGAAAGATAATGATGTGTATGATGGTTGGTTGCATATTTGGGGAGGCGATACTTATCAGGGTTTTGTAAACTTTATGGACCCTACCCTGCTCTATGGTGATTATGCCGGAAAAGCAAGAATTAAATTATACAATGACCGCAGCATCAAGCCTACCCGCAGCTCTTTCAATAAAGGGATTAACAGTTTTGCCAATATTGCCTATGACCCACGCAATCCTTACACTATTTATACTTGTGCCGACAGTGGTCTTTGGAAAAGCACAAACAATGCAGAAAGCTGGCAAAATCTCATCAATTTTCATGGTGGAACCGTGACCAGAGTACGCACTGGATTTAATAATCCGGATAAAATTTATATCTGCTATAAACCCGGCTATTGGTCAGCCGCACAAATCTGGCGCAGCGATGATGGCGGACAAAACTGGACCAATGTAACACCTCCGGCAAGCCTGACCGGTGGACAGGCCTGGCGGGGTTTTGATTTAGCCGTTGCAAGCAACGATGCCGATGTCGTCTGGGCAAGCATTAACGGTTACCATAGCGGCTATAAAGTATTTAAATCGACAAATGGCGGACAAAACTGGATAGATTATTCGGGCAGCCTGCCTGAGCCGGGTGTGGTAAGCGTGGTTTATCAGCGTGGCTCCAATGGAGGTGTTTATGTGGGTACGGATTTAGCTGTTTATTATCGCGACAACAGCATGAATGACTGGCAACTATATGCCCAGGACTTGCCCATCAGCAATATCCTGAAATTGCAAATATTTTATAAAGAAGGAAAAATCAGAGCAGCCACCAACGGACGCGGAGTATGGGAAAGCAATTTATTTAAAACAACTGCTCCCGAAGCTCAAATAGCAGCAGACCGGCAATATATCGATTGCGAATACGATACCATACATTTCTTTGATCATTCGGCTCTCGACACCACAGGCAGCAGTTGGGCATGGTCGTTTCCGGGAGGCATTCCCGCTTCATCAAACCTGCAAGACCCCATAGTAAGCTATTCAACACCGGGCGATTATGATGTCACCTTAACCGTGACAAATGCCTATGGAAGCAGTACTCAGACTTTGCATCATTTCATACACTATATCAATCCTCAGGCTTCTTTACCTTTTTCAGAAAATTTTGAATCCGGAATATTTCCTCCCATCAATTGGAAAATTTTGAATCCGGATAAAAGCGTTACCTGGAAATTAATTTCTTTACCGGAAGGACCGGATTGCCAACCCACTCAGGCAGCGTATATGAACCATTTTGGCTACAACCATCCTGGCCAACTAGACAATTTGCAAACCCCTCAAATTGATTTATCAGGTATAAAAAATCCGGTATTGAATTACAATTATGCTTATGCCCGTTGGGGCAGTGGTTATGAAGATGGTTTCAAGGTACTATTATCAACAGATTGTGGCCAGAATTGGACAAGCCTTTATGATTCGTCAGGCATCGGACTTACTACTACTACCAATCAGCAAAACAGCTGGATTCCTACATGTAGCGAATGGGATACGGTGCAAATTGATTTAAGCGCCTGGCATGGGCAAGCGGTCAAGTTACGTTTTCAGGCAATCAACGGATGGGGGAATAATTTTTATATCGATAACATTAACCTTGGCGGACAACTCATCCCCTTGATTACCGCAACAGGCGATACCCTGATTGATTTCGGGCAGGTGGATATTGGTCAATGGAAAGACACACTCATTGGTATCCGGAATGCCGGAGCCGCTCCGTTGAACCTCAATGTACCCCTGAACAGTACGTTTCCTTTTTCGGTTATAAACCAACCGGATGCCACCATTTTACCGGGCGATACAAGCTGGATTAAAACCCGCTTCAATGCAGCCGGTCCACCCGGAATAAAACAAGCTGGAATAGTCATCCAAAGCAACGACAGTACCCAAACACCATTCACCATATACCTCAATGGTGAATCAATTAAAGGTTTGGGGAATAATCTGGTAAAGACCAATAAACCCAAAATCGGTCCTAATCCAAATCGTGGCTATTTTTTTATCGAAAATCCCTGGAAAACGGCTGATATGACTGTCGTTGATGTGCATGGCAAATTAATTTATGCCCACCGGAATTTACCGGCCGGAAATCACCAAATAAATTTGCCGGTTCACCATGACGGTATCTATTTTCTTGTGCTAAAAAATGATATGCAGTTTTGGAAAGAAAAATTGATAATCGTAAAATGAAACCAAAGACCGGAAATTTAGTAGCCGGGAATGCTGTTGTACATTTCCTCTAAAAACATTGATATTTCTTCTGTTTTTTTCATATTCGATGCTTTCAGCATATCGACAAAAGACCTGAAATAACGTGCCGCATTAGCTTCGGGATATTGCTCAATAATATCCTGCATCAGGCCAAAGGCCTTCCGGTCGTATAATCCGGTATCCCAGTCAAAATAAGGTGTATTGTCGATACCGTTAAACGCAAAATACAGATAGGTAGTAAACTCTCTGTCAACCATGGTAAAATACTCGCTATAATCCAAAACTTTAAGCAATTCGCCCCAGGCTAAGGCACGATTAAATATGGTCTTGTCCGGAACGATAAAACCTGCATCCATGCAGCAAGGCTTATCAATTTCAGCACAGTAAAGATTTAAAAATACGATTGATGTGGAATCAAGATATTGGTATAAATCTTTACGGATAAAATCAGCATTTTTATCAATATACACCTCCCCTTCTGCACTACCCACACTAAACCCATGCTGCTGTATCTTGTTCTCAAACCGGGTGGCTTCGAGGCTTTTTAAATCAGGATTATACATCATTGACATCATCGAATCATAATCATACTCATCATATAGCTTTTGATTCATTTCATCAATAATATCTTCATACTCGTCAAGGAAGTCTTTTATCAACAAATCTATCCGGTCGTCTTTTTGCTTCAAATGCTTAATCAAATTCTCTTTCAATTTCAAGGCTTTATCCCACGGCAAAGCAGATTCAAATACATCATAATGAATTGTAGGAGCCTGAATATGTATAGCTCTATTGAACAATTCTGATTTAGCATTTTGACAAATTAATAATAGCAAAGTCAGTATTCCGGTGATTGTTCTCTTAAGCATAACAAACATGTTTTAATTTTAAATAAGGGCTATAATATTATAAATTGACTATAGGTAATATGTAAAAATACAAAAATCATTCACTTGACAAAACGATGTAATAATACCGGCATATTGCTATTTTCATGCACGAAATATTTGATTTTTTCAAATCAAATTTCTTAAATATTAAAAGCACCGTTTTTCGTTTCAAACGCTTAAAAAAACAATGTATTCATTTATATTTGTGCTCGATCAAATTCATAAAAATGAGCAAACTTTCTATCTTCCTGATGCTTGTGTTAACAATAGCCATCAGTGCCTGCAATAATGGCGGTGAATCTTCCAATCAGTCAAGCGAAAATGATACTATGACAGCTAGCAATCCATTATTAAAACCAAGCAAGCTTCCTTTAGGTGTACCTGATTTCCCGAACATTACCGATGCTGACTTTAAACCGGCTTTTGAGGCAGGTATGAAAGAACAATTGGAAGAAGTCGAAAAGATTGCCGGAAATCCGGATAATCCAAGCTTTGAGAATACACTTATTGCTCTTGAAAAAAGTGGAGAAACTTTGACGAGGGTCAACAATATTTTTAATGTATTATCAAGTGCCAACACCAATCCAACCTTGCAGAAAATACAAGAAGAAGTAGCTTCGGAACTGGCCGCGCATGAAGATGCTATTTACCTGAACGAAAAACTTTTCCAGCGCATCAAAAGCATATATGATGAACGTAATGAGTTGAACCTTGACCATGAATCACTGCGTCTGGCAGAATACTATTACAAGGAATTTATAAGAGCCGGAGCCAATTTACCGGAAGAAGACAAGATAAAATTGAAAAAACTAAATGAAGAAGAAGCTACCCTCACGGCACAGTTTATCAATCATTTGCTGGCGGCAACTAAAAATGGAGCACTAACCGTTGATAACAAAGAGCAACTGGCCGGTCTGTCAGATGGAGAACTTGAGGCTGCTGCAGCTAATGCGAAGGCTAATGGAGAAGCCGGTAAATGGCAATTACCATTACAAAACACCACACAACAACCCTACCTGAAGGAACTGGAAAACAGGGATACGCGTCAAGAATTATTTGAACATTCGTGGATGCGCACCGAACAAGGCGACTCTACAGATACCCGTCAGATTATCCTCCGGCTTGCAAAGATTAGAGCCGAACAAGCCAATCTGTTAGGATTCGAAAATTATGCTGCCTGGAAATTGCAGGATCAAATGGCTAAAACCCCCGCAGCAGTAGAATCATTCTTAAGTAACCTGGTGCCGGCAACTACAGAGAAAGCCCGAAATGAAGCGGCAGTTATACAATCAGTAATTGATCAGGAAAATGGTAGATTCAAATTGCAAGCCTGGGACTGGAATTACTATGCAGAAAAAGTTCGTAAAGCAAAATATGATCTGGATGACAATGAAATAAAACCTTATTTTGAGTTAAACAGTGTACTCGAAAACGGGGTCTTTTATGCTGCTCATCTGCTGTATGGCCTAAGTTTTAAAGAACGCAACGACATACCGGTATATCAGGAAGATGTTCGTGTGTTTGACGTGCTGGATAAGGACAGCAGCCTGATAGGTCTGTTCTATTGCGATTATTTCAAAAGAGATAATAAATCAGGAGGAGCCTGGATGGATAACATCGTGGGTCAATCAAAATTGCTGGGTACCAAACCGGTGATTTACAATGTTTGCAACTTTACCAAACCGGCTTCTGGACAAGCTGCGCTCATTAGCTTCGATGATGTAAGCACCATGTTCCATGAATTCGGACATGCTCTTCATGGTTTTTTCGCTGACCAGGAATATCCAAGTCTTTCAGGTACTAATGTAGCTCGTGATTTTGTTGAATTTCCTTCTCAGTTCAATGAGCATTGGGCATTATATCCTGAAGTTTTTAACCATTATGCATTGCATTATAAAACCCATGAGCCTATGCCTGCTG
>JAJRWN010000112.1 GCA_024276745.1 Bacteroidota bacterium | reverse complement strand
AGAAAAATAAGTGCTTAGCGGGCCGCTGTTTACATAATATTCCTGTTCAGGTATCAGGTTTCCCTGTATATCTGCCAATTGGCCTTTGTTTTCAATAAAACGGTAATCTGCCGGATTTTGCGAATACATTACAATAGATACTAATAACATGGGGGGTTAACAACCCCATACAAAAACGTTTCATACTATTTTGATTTTGGGTTAAAGAAATGGAAGAACAGATTGCTATATTATAAATAATAATTTGAATTTCAAAACTTTTCCGTAATATTTTTACACAGGCATAAAATATTTTTTTGTAAACAAAGCGTTTTTAAACTTAAAGTGGTGGATATTTTTAATAACAACTATTTTATCAACTACAGCATTTTATTTTCTTTCTTCTAACGCTTCGCACAACAAGCAAGCACCCATTACGAACTAGTATCTATTCTTTAACTTTGAAAAAAAAATCACAGTATGACAGATATAAAGTTTGGAACAGACGGATGGCGGGCCATTATTGCCCGGGAGTTCACTACTCAAAACGTAGCCCGGGTGGCTGAAGCTACCGCCCTATGGCAGCTTGAAGCATTCAGCAATCCAAAAGTAGTACTGGGTTATGACTGCCGCTTTGGAGGTAATCTGTTTGCTGGTGTAATTGCCCGGGTGTTATGTGGCAAAGGCGTTAAAGTATTGCTCGACCGGAAATTTGTAAGCACACCCATGATATCGCTGGCTGCCCGCGATTTGCAATGTACTGCCGGAATTATTATCACTGCAAGTCATAATCCTCCCTCCTACAACGGTTATAAATTAAAATCAGGTTTTGGAGGTCCGAGTACACCCGATGAAATTCAAAAAGTAGAATCGCTGATTCCCGCTCAGGCCGAAATTCCGGCAAAAACACTTGATGCATTTGAGGCAGAAGGAATGCTCGAATGGGTTGATTTGGAAACCAGATATTTCGAAAAAGTAAATCAAAATTTCGACCTCGATGCCATCAGGCAGTCCGGTATCCAAATTGCCTACGATTCGATGTACGGTGCCGGGCAAAATATTTTTCACCGGATTTTCCCCGATGCTGTTCAGCTTCATCACGATTTTAATCCTTCTTTTCACGGGCAAGCACCCGAACCATTAGAAAAAAACCTGCATGAACTGGCAAGCACAATTAAAAATAATTCAAAAATAGATTGTGGTATTGCTACCGATGGCGATGCCGACCGGCTGGGTATGTTTGATGAAAACGGACAATTTGTGGACTCGCATCATCTGATTTTACTCCTTATTCATTACCTGAAAAAATATAAAAAACAAGATGGCAAAATAGTGGTAGCTTTCTCGGCCACAGATAAAGTAAAAAAACTTTGCCGGCATTATGGACTGGATTATACCATAACAAAAATCGGGTTTAAATACATTGCCGCTCTTATGATAAAAGAAGACGTATTGCTGGGTGGTGAAGAATCGGGTGGCATAGCCGTTAAAGGTCATTTGCCCGAACGGGACGGTATATGGGATGCACTCGTAATTCTGGAGTTTATGGTCGAAAGTGGTAAAAAATTAAGTGAATTAGTAGAAGAAGTTTATGACATTGTCGGAGCTTTTACCTATAGTCGCGATGACTTGCACCTGAGCGAAGCCAAAAAACAAGCAGTTATTCAACGCTGTGCTTCCGGATCATATAAATCTTTCGGTAAATTTGAAATTCTTAGTACCGAAACCATTGACGGTTATAAATTTCACCTGAAAGATGAAAATTGGGTTATGGTAAGGCCATCGGGCACCGAACCTGTACTTCGAATTTATGCACAAGGTAAAGACAGTGCCAATGTGCAAGCCATACTGAATGCCAGTAAAATCGCCCTGTTGGATTAAAACTCATGATAAAATTTGCAAAATATTTTATCCTTATTATTCTTTTTTCCCTATCAAATTGGAAATTACTCGTGGCACAGGATAGCCTGAAATTTCTCGATTATCCATCAAAAACACAATTACCACGACTATACCTTGTGAGTGGATCAATAAGCACAGCTTATACCGGAGCCATGCTTTTGCTCAATCAATATTGGTATGCCGGATTTCCAAAAAGCCCCTTTCATTTTTTTGATGATTCGCAAGAATGGCTGCAAATTGATAAAGCCGGTCATTTGCTCAACGCTTACTACCTAAGCAATTGGTCACGTGGTTTGTTTCAATGGACAGGCATAGCACCTAAGCAAGCGGCATGGATAGGTTTCGGCAGCAGCATGCTGTTTATGAGCTCCATAGAAATATTCGATGGGTTTTCGTCAAAATGGGGTGCTTCCTGGACCGATTTGGCAACAAATTTTCTTGGAAGCAGCATCAGCCTGACGCAAGACCTCTCCTGGCACCAACAACGCATCAGGGTAAAACTATCGGTAACCCCACATCAATATCCCCCCGATTTGCAACAGCGCATACAAGCTCTCTATGGCGATAGCTTTGCTGAACTGATTCTTAAAGACTATAATGCAACCAATGTATGGCTGTCGATTAATCCCTCTATGTTTATGTCTAAAACTAATCCATATCCAAAATACTTGTCCTGGTCTATTGGGTATGGTGCCGAAGGTCTATTGGGCGGCCGGGAAAATAAATGGATTGATCCGCAAAACGGCCTTATCGTGGATCGAAGCGATATTCCGCGTTATCGTCAATTCTTTTTGGCTCCAGATATTGACCTCAGCCGGATACCGGTAAAAAAAATATGGCTTCATAAATTACTTAATGTACTGAACATCATCAAAATACCTGCACCCACCCTTGAACTAAACCCTCAAGACGGCCTGCGGTGGCATTGGATTTATTTTTAAAAAAACACCTTGTATTTAAACTCATTCCAATTAAACCTTGTTCAATACATAGCATCTTGCGAATTTTGCATCGCATCCATTAGCTGAGCGATTAAATAATCGTTCAATACGAAATGAAAGAAAGGGAATGAAAGAACAAGATAAAATTATTGGAGATGTAACCTCCAGCGAATATAAATATGGCTTTGTAACCAATATTGAGCAAGATTTTGCACCTAAAGGTTTGAATGAAGACATTGT
>JAJRWN010000111.1 GCA_024276745.1 Bacteroidota bacterium | reverse complement strand
GTTTTTCTTTTAGGAATAATTCAGGATCAACAGAAGCCATTTCCCGGTCAATCTTTGCATTGATTGACAGCAGAAAATCTTTGGCCAGATAATATAACCATGCTTTTTTATAACGTAATTTCTCGCTGCCCAAATGAACAAGAGGCCTCAGAAAACGATCGGCATATATCTTCACAAATCCTATGGTCGGCACAAGCTGATTGCTAATATCGAGTGCTTCTATAATCTCCCATTTATCTTCATCGAGTTGTTTCTTAAAATCATCCAGCAAATGGCCTGATTGATTGCTTCCGGATGCCGTTAATCTGAAATAATCGGTGATAATCCATCTTCCTTGTGTTAAAAGCAAGGTTTCGGCTTTCCGGAAAGCTTCATCCAGATTGATATATTGCAAAGATTCGGCATTGATTAAAGTCCCATACTGCTTGTTTACCGGCATATCTTCAAAACGGCAAGTATATATTTTCAGCGCAGGGTATTGTTGTTTGACATACGCTGCCTGATTGTCGTTGGGAGTTAAAAGCTCTACATTCAAAGCGTTTTTATGAATGGCATTTGCCAAACCACCCATGCCACAACCAATATCCAGAATAGCATGCTGCAGGTCTTCTATTCTGGAAATAATTTCATTAGCATAACGGATTTGTGCTTTTTCCAAAGCGGCTATGGATATGGAAGAAACATCGATACCGGAATCTTCAAACCAGCCCCAATGCAGCATATCATTATTGAGAATTTTGGCATAAAAAGCCAGCTCAAGATCAAACTGCGATTTATCGTATTGAGCCGTATGACGATGAAAACGCCATGCCCGGAACCATTGAAACGGATTGATAAAATTTTTAACTACCTTTTTCACAATATATCGTTTATGGTATTAAATCTATCATTAAAACAAATCAGATAGGCACATTGACTTTAACAGACCTTACAAAGAAAGCACTAATTTTGAAGCCTGATAAGCTATGAGCAAAAAGAAAAAGATACATATTAAAAACAGACGAGCCTTTTTTGATTTCGAATTAATCGACAGGCTTGTAGCCGGTATGCAGCTTACCGGAACCGAAATTAAATCGGTTCGTGACGGTAAAGCCAGTATCGGAGAAGGCTACTGTTTTTTCAGAAATAATGAACTATGGGTAAAAGGAATTCATATTGCCGAATATCCAATGGCATCGTATAACAATCATGAACCACTCCGGGAAAGAAAATTACTTTTGAAAAAGAGAGAATTACGAAAATTGCAAAAGAAAAACCAGGAAAAAGGTTTCACGATCATTCCATTGTATCTGTTTATCAACGAAAGAGGTTGGGCAAAACTTGAAATTGCACTGGCAAAGGGAAAACGGCAATATGACAAACGACACAGTATCAGGGAACGGGAAGAAAAAGTAAATCTGGACAGGTTAAAAAAACTGTATTGATGCTATAATCATCACATTACTTTTCCGTGTTGAAAAGGTACAAATTTAAACCGGCTAAATGTTTCATCCAGAAAATCATCATTCTTCAGTTTTGTAATCCGGTGCATAATTTGTCCTTTATCGGAACCTACGGGAATGACCAATTGCCCCCCTATCTTCAATTGATTTTTTAATTCCACAGGGACATAGCTTGCAGCAGCAGTTACCAAAATTTTATCGTAAGGTGCAAAAGCAGCCAAACCTTGATAACCATCGCCATGGAAGGTTTTAATATTTCTATAACCCATATTTTTTAAAGCATTTTTTGATTTGATATACAATTTCCGGAAACGCTCTATGGTATAAACCGTTTTGCATAATTCAGCCAACACACAAGCCTGATACCCCGAACCGGTACCTATTTCAAGCACCTGATCATGATAGCGGGGATGAAGTAATTGTGTTTGATAGGCAACCGTATATGGTTGCGAAATGGTTTGTCCTTCATCAATCGGAAATGCATTATCCTCGTAAGCAAATTTTAAAAATGCCTGATCCATAAACAAATGCCTGGGCACATGATTGATAGCATCCAAAACCGCTTGATTATCAATACCTTTTTCTTTTAGTTTTTCAACTAATTTTCTTCTTAAACCCTTGTGTTGATAAGTGTCCTCAAATTTCACATTGCGAAGTTAACCAACCTATAATCATTCTTCCAATCGGAAGTAAATTTTTGATGTCTAATTTTCAAGCAAAATCTGTGAATGTCCCTTTTGTTGGGCATTGAATATTTGCCTCAAACAATCAATTGTTTTATTTTTAAAACATAAAACAGCAAAACTTATGAAAGCTATTTTTCTGTTACTTTTTTCATTCTTGCTTAGTATAAGCGTTTCGTCCCTGAATCCACAACGAGGTTACGATTTTACACCGGAAGATTTTGGAATGGAATACGAAGAAGTGCACATCAAAACCTCAGACGATGTAAATCTGACCGGCTGGTGGCTGAAACCTATGGATAAAAAATCAAAAAAATGTATTGTATTCAGCCATTCGGGAGAAGGCAATATGCAGGAGTATCTTGAGTATGTTTCCAACTTTGTATCGCTGGGTTATTATGTTTTGATGTATGATTATCGTGGCTACGGTACAAGCGATGAATTTCACATCAGTAATCGCTTCTATTTTTATTCACAATTTGCCCGGGATATAACGGGAGCTTTAGACTGGGTGCATAAATACAAGGCTTCTTATTCGGTCGATATGTATGGAGTAGGCATTGGTGCCGGTCTCAGTCTGGCCGTTGCCGCCAACCGGCCTGAAGTGAGTTACGTGATTGCCGATGGCCCTTATGCTACCCTCACAAAAGTGCAGGATAACTGGCAAAAAGTAAAAAATGAAAAAATCCTAATACCCCTGGGTTTTGATAAAAATTATATTGAGCCTGAATTTGGCTTAGCTTCGGGTGGCGATAACCTGAAAGGTATCTTGCTGATTGCCAGCACAGGTGATCAGATTATTCCGCTCTCAGATATTCAGAATCTACAGAAAATTCATCGGAAAGCTTGCACGCTTTACACCGTTTCCGATGATGAAAATAGTGAGAATCTATCCACCAATAAGGATGCGTATTTCCAACAAGTAAAGGATTTTCTGGGGATTAAATAATCACCCACATGCCATACATGATACTTCGTAATTAATACTTTTTACTTGCATTCCATTACTCAATCATCAACTTCCCAAAATAACTTTGATCTGCCGTTTGCCATTCTATCAAATACAAGCCGGCCGGAGTACCGCTAAGATCCAGGCTGACGGTGGAAGACACCTGATTTGCATACTCCCGCTGCCAAAGCACCCGCCCACTAAGGTCATAGACTTTCAGGGTTGCCACGCCTTTTGTTACCGGCAGATGGAGGGTGAAAAATCCGGTGCTAGGGTTAGGCGTAACTGACAATATTTGTTTGTCCAATGCAATCTCATCAATGGCATTTGATATACCTCCTCCATTGAAGGTGTAATATATCTTACCGGTTCCTGTTCCGGCATAACAATGATCACCTGTTTCACAAACTACCCGAGTTATGTCCGGGTTTTGCCCGTTGTCCTTGTCAAGCTGTGTTTTAATCCAACTGCTACCGCCATCTGTAGTTCTGTAAATCTGGCTTAGCCCCCAGATGTAACCTGTATCCTGATTTATAAAATGGATAGAATACAATTGTCTATTCATATAGTATTTCACTGGAGGAATCAAATGGAACGGATCATTTGCCAACATTTTTGTCCAGTTAACCCCATAATTTGTTGTCTTATATACATTATTCCCATTTGTTGCTATGGCAGTACTATCGTCTAGAAATTCGATATCCCAGAAGCCAGCAAAAACTGCATTCTTCCAAATAACTTTATTCCAGTGTTTTCCAGAATCAATGCTGGTATATAAATTTGGTTCCCACCAGTTTCCATCCGTTGAACCCATTAAATACCCCCTTTCCGGACTTGTAAACTGAATCTTTTCAATTGTTTGCAAACCAGTAGAGTACACCTTTTTATAGCTATTACTATCAGGAAAATATTCATACAGGAATGAAGCATGTAAGGCCGAAATCCAGATGTTACCTTGTTTGTCTTCAGCAATATAGTGGTAATTCCAAAATGCTAGCGTGCTATCGGGGCTGATATCTAACCAGGTGTCTCCTCCGTCATTGGTTCTTAATATGTAGTCATATCCGGCTATGTATCCCGTAAGTGAATCACTGAAATAAATATAATTGCCGCCTCGACAATTACAACTAAGAGCCACACTGTCCCAATTTATGCCTTCATTAGTTGTCCGGAATAATGCACCATCGTTTTCGCTAACAACTGCGTAGGATGTTTTCCTTGATTTAATACCTATTGAACTAATGGTATATGGGTAGAAAATTGTGCTGTCATTTATCCCGTATTTATTAACCGATACCTTATTCCATTGACCATAACTGATTTTGTCAGGAATAAGCATTAAAATACTTGCCAATATTATAAATGCAGCTTTCATAGTTTTATTATTTTTCTTATAAAGTAAATATTATTTATGGCTATCCTGATAAAATATATGCCATCATTTATGCTCCCAAGTTCAATATTATCTGAAATCTTATACTCCTGCTTGTTAATTGATTTGCGAAATATTGCTTGCCCTAACGGGTTCAATAATTCTAATTCGACAGTTCCTTCAACGGTTCCTTCTAGTTCAACATATAGTTTATCGTGAGATGGCACAGGATATATCTGCATATTCAGGCCATGATAGACGGAATCCGGATAAACCTTAGCCCCAAGATAGCTTCCATAAGAAACAAATTTTGATATGAATGCATCATCTACATTAGTTCCAAGAACTGTTTGAAAATAAGTTGATGAATTTTCTTTACATAAAGGGAAACCTTCTTGATCAGGATAAGGATAATCCGGTAAGGTATGTGTATAACCGGTAATGTAAAAAAGGGAATCAATGTTGCATCCTGCATTAATCATATCGTTATCAATGCCCCCAAATATAGTTGCAAATATTCTTCTATTCATTGTATCAAAAGCAATAATAAGCCCATCTGTTGAGCCATCCGAAGGATTATCGCTTTTAAAATACATATAAGAATTATCGGCTAATTCAATATCATTTTGCTTAACATCATTGGTCGTTCCAACTATTACTATATAATTATCTTTGGGGTCAAAGCTTAAGTCTGTAATAACATCTCTGCAAATTCCCCCATAGTAGCTTGTCCATAATTGTTTGCCATTATTTGAAAATTCACCAATTATCAAGTCACTAAGTGTGCTATAATAGGTACTATCAAAATAACTATTTACTGCAGATGATTTAAGTATCGGAAAGGTATCGGATAATGTAGCTCCTCCTACATAAATGTTATTGCCATTGCCTGAAGTGAAATTGCTTATGCTATCTTTATCCGCAACAATAATACTTGTCATTTCATCATCTCTATTACCTCCAAAATAGCATGACCATAACAAAGTGAAATTGCTCTTACCCGTAGGAAATTGTTTAGGGCCAAATTTTGCAATAAAACCATCTGATATTCCTCCATTGAATTTCCCTGATTGATCATAGGAGGAAGTAGTTTCCTTAATAATGGGTATGCTTGATCCGATATTTTTATGCACAGTACCAACTATAAATACATTCCCATTAATATCATGTGTCAAGTCATTTATTTTAAGCAATGCTCCCGGATCTCCGTATTTAGTACAATAATATCTTGTGCAATTATTTTTAAATACTAATAATATCCCGCTTTCTGAACTATCACTGTAATAAGAGCTGTCATTCAAATCCAGTGTTGGTACACTATCATTATTTGAGTAACCTACAGTTAAGATTTTATTATTGTAATAATCAATCGCTGTAAGTTCCCCGCCATATGGTATCGGTCCCTTCCCTCCATATTTTGTTGACCAATCCAATAATCCATTTACTTTGCTGAATCTCGAAATTAACCCAAGCCCGAATATTTGACCATATTGTAGAGCACTAAATTTTAATGGGATATCATTACTAGTACTTTTTCCACAGACATATACATATCCATTATCCCCTGATACAATATTATTTCCAATATCATCCATAGAGCCACCATAAAAGCCGGACCATAAAAGCTTATTCTGCTGATTAAACTTTGCAATAAAAATATCAGACATACCATTGTAAATGTAAATGCCGCCTGTGGAAACAGGGAAATCTGCACTATAAGTACTTCCTGTTATATAAATATCTTTTGATAATGTATCAGCGCAAATACCATTTCCTCTATCATATTCTGAACCTCCCAAGTAAGTGCTCCAAACTAAGTTACGTGAACAAAGTTGTGGTATTAGAATCTGCCGGTTTATCTCCATATACAAAGTATCGCTTCCAATATAATTGGCCGTTGAAAAACTGATGATATTGCCTGCTTTGGTATAGCTCACACTTACAGAATTGCTGTCGTACCAGGCATTGGGTATCGGATAAAGTACTTCGCCCAGGCCGGTATATACGTGCAGGTTGCCGG
>JAJRWN010000110.1 GCA_024276745.1 Bacteroidota bacterium | reverse complement strand
GCCAGTCTTTGCCATTCAATCCGGTTCTGTTAACATCGGCGCTTGGAGACATAGCTTTGGTTCCTAATAAGCGAGCTCTGGCTCCGAACCAAACCGTACTTAGCAACATACCGGTACCGGCAGCCACAAAACCCCACTGCCAGGCCACTTGTTCTCCCAAAGTTCCGGCAATAAATGGAGCAAGCAAGGCACCGATATTAATACCCATATAGAAGATCGTGAAACCTCCATCTTTTCGCGGATCATCATTGTCGTAGAGTTCGCCTACAATGGTAGAAATATTGGGTTTAAAAAATCCATTACCTAAAATTAAAATACCCAAACCCAGGTTAAACATAAACTGTCTTGAAACTTCATCGCCTCCTGTAGCCATCCAGGCACTGGTTGCCAAAAGAAACTGTCCTAAAGCCATGGTAAAAGCACCGATAAAAATGGCTTTTCGTTGTCCAAGTACTTTATCGGCAAACCATCCGCCTATAATGGGCGTAAGATAAACCAGGCCGGTAAATATGGCATAAATTGATAGTGCCTCTTCGCGATTCATTCCGAAACCACCGTCAATTAATTTGGCTGTTAAATATAATGTGAGCAAGGCACGCATGCCGTAATAACTGAAACGTTCCCACATTTCAGTGAAAAACAATACATACAATGCTCTTGGGTGCCTTTGTTTTTTTGCCATAGCTTCGGCATGTTTCATTTCGTCCGTCATTTCTTCTGGTTTTTTGATTTTTTGATTATTGGTTTACATTTTTTCAGTAGTAAAAAACGCCCTAAGTTATAAAAATTTGTGCTTTCAGGGATTTATTCAATTAAGTTATGAAAATTATTAATCGGGGTGCTATAAATTCTCAAGGATAAAGTTTGTCATTTTACGGTATAAATGCATCCGGTATTTGCTGCCTGATATCGAATGTGTTTTATCCGGATAAATTACTAAATCAAAATCTTTTCCGTTTTCTTCCAATTCTTTTATCCAGGCAATTGAATTTTGAAAATGTACATTATCATCACCTGTTCCATGCACTAAGAGATATTTTCCTTTCAATAAACCGGCATAATTCAAGGGTGAGCCGGTTTCATAGCCTTCAGGATTTTCTTCCGGTGTGCGCATAAAGCGTTCGGTATAAATACTGTCATAAAATTTCCAGTGTGTAACCGGTGCTACCGAGATAGCCGATTTAAAAACATCGGCACCCCGGGTAATGCAATTGGCAGCCATAAAGCCTCCATAACTCCAGCCGAAAATACCTATTCTGTTGGCATCAATGTAGGGTAATTGGCCAAAATATTGTGCTGCTTGTATTTGATCTTCCACTTCTTCCTGCCCTAATTTCAGATATATTTGTTTTGTGAAGGCCGCACCACGCCCTCCGGTGCCCCGGTTATCAACCGAAACCACTACATAAGCTTTTTGAGCCAGCATTTCGAACCAAACCAAGTTGCTCCCTCCCCATCTGTTTTGTACCGTTTGGCTTCCGGGGCCTCCATATACATACATAATCAAAGGATATTTTTTGCTTGGGTCAAAATCAGGTGGTTTAATCATCCATGCGTTCAGACTGATGCCGCTTTCTGTTTTGAATTGAAGAAATGTTTTTTCTGTAAAACCGTATGTTTTGCAGGTTTTCTGTAATTTTTCATTATCAATCAATACCCTTACATCTGCAAATTTTTGGTTTGCTATAATCATCAACGGAGCCTGATTGGCATTCGAATAGGTAAGCAACCAATATTTGAATCCTTTTGACGGGTTTCCTCTCCATGTGCCTTTTTTGTTTCGCAAGATTTTGAATTTTTTACCTTTTAGATTCACGGAACATAATTCGCGGTTAAGCGGACTGATAGTAGCTGCCTGAAAATACAGTCTTCCGCTTGGCTCGTCCACTCCATAAAAATCAGTAAGCGGCCAGTTTCCTTTGCTTAATTGCTTGACTTCTGAAGGATTATTTAAGCTATACAGATATATGTGTTTAAATCCGCTCCGGTCGCTGGTCCATAAAAATTCTTGTCCGTTTTTCAGAAAATATAAATCATCATCAATATCTATCCAGGTATCGCTGTGCTCATCTACCAAAGTTTTCTGAATGCCACTTTCAATGTCAACTGCAATCAACTCAAGGTGATTCTGATGCCGGTTTAATCTCTGATAGCTAAGCCATTTTGACGAACGTGTCCATTGAATACGGGGTATATAATATGCTTCACCCGGGTCGGTATCAATTTGTTTGCTGACTTGATCTGTTAGATTAAAATCCCAAAGGCTTACTTGTGCATTTTCTTTGCCGGCCTTGGGATATGGAATTAATTTAATGTTAGGATATAAACTATCGTTATACATACTCAAGAAAAACATAGGCTCGGCTGAAATATTGAATCGAAGAAAAGCAATATTCTTTCCGTCAGGAGACCATTGGTAAGCCTGAGTAAGCTCTAATTCTTCTTCATATACCCAATCTGCTTCTGCATTAAGTAGCTGACCACCTAAACCATTGAATGTAATTTGTATCAATTGATTGTTGTTTAAATCCCGGTAATATAGATTACGGTTATACACAAAAGCTACTTTGCTTCCATCAGGCGAGAAATCCGGATATTTTTGTTTACCTTTTTCAAAAAGTGATTTTATTTGTTTGGTTTTGCGGTCGAAAATATAATAATTAGCTTTTCGCGAATAGCGGTAAATGGCTTCTTCATTAACGGCAAGAATCATTTTACTTTCATCAGGACTCAAGAAATATGCGGAAATATCCAAGGGCTTATCAATCCATTGATCTGAGAATAAGGTATCGCTTAGTGTTCCGTCTTTATACCGGTAAGCAAGGATAGAAAGGCTGTGATTCAGATAATCATAATCCATTTTGCTGTAATGTTCTCCATCGTTCAGGCTGCGCATGCCCCAAACATAGTCGGGCATAAAAGTGCCTTTTTGCCAGATATCGTTTATCGTAATCGTTTGCTGGGCGATTAAAATATGAGTGAGTATTAATAATAATCCTGTAAGTTTACTTTTCATGTTGAAGAATTTATTTTATTGCTTTATTGTTTTGGCTAAGTGATACAATTTAATTAACTTAATCATGTTTATTGTTTAAACAATTCTTATGTGAGCAAAGCGATTAGCTCTAATTCAGCGAATCAAACCATGAAGTTAAGGCGAATTTTTAGTATCCTTATTTTTTTAGGTCTGTCAATCAGAATGACTGCTACCGGTGAAATACCTAAGCCTAATGCAGAGGGTAATCTGAAGTTTACTGAGAATTTGGGGCAATGGAATGCGGCTATTCAATTTAAAGCTGAAATAAACGGAGGTGCTGTTTTTGCCGAACAAGGCCGGATGACATTCCGGTTTTTTGATCCCCTTGATTGGGCCTGGCGCTTTGATCATGAAAATGCTGCATCAAAAAGCCCCCCCCCTGCATATATCCGCTCACATAGTTTTTATATGTCTTTTTCAGGTGCCAATCCTGATGTATTACCCCTAGGTGAAAATGTATTGAATGCCTATAGCAATTATTTTGTTGGCCAGGATTCAAGCCATTGGGCTTCAGGGGTGCGTTCTTATAAAAAAATTATTTATCATGACTTGTATCCGGGTATTAATATGGATTGGTTTCAAAGCGACACGCATTTAAAATATGAATATCATCTGTCTGCCGGTGCCAATCCCTCTTTGATAAAGGAACATTTTGAATATGTTGGTGATATTAGCATTGAATCAGGAAGGGCTCATATTAAAACCACGGTGAATGATATCTGGATAGAACAACCCTTTGCCTGGCAATTATCAACCAAAGGGATTGTGCCGGTAAAATGTAAGTTTTTATTATCCGGTGATACTTTGTCATACGTTTTTCCCGATGGATATAATCAGTCTTTACCTTTGATTATTGATCCGATACTTACTTTTTCAACCTATACCGGTTCTACGGCCGATAACTGGGGCTTTACAGCTACCTATGATCAATCAGGTAATCTGTATGCCGGAGGCATTGCTTTTGCTACAGGCTATCCGGTAACTCCGGGAAGCCTGATGACATCTTTTCAGGGTGGTAGTGGTTTTTATCCCTGCGATGTATCAATCACAAAATATAACAGTGCCGGAACAGCACCTGTTTATTCTACTTATTTGGGAGGTTCGGATAATGAGATTCCTGAAAGTATGATAGTGAATACCAATGATGAATTGTTTGTGCTTGGAGCTACTGCATCTGCTAATTTCCCTAGCAGTACAAATGCTTTTGATAAAAATTTTAACGGGGGCAATACCATATCATTAACGGCTATTACTTTTACCGGTGGATCAGATATTTTTATTGCTCATTTTAATACAATGGGCAGCCAGCTTCTTGCTTCCACTTATGTTGGTGGGGGAGCCAATGACGGATTAAATCAAGCTGCCGTGCTTAATCATAATTATGCCGATCATGCCCGGGGAGAAATTATGTTGGATGCAAACGGGAACGTTTATGTGGCATCCAGTACCTGGTCAGCTAATTTCCCCACCACAACAGGTGCTTATAAAGTTAATATCTCGGGCAATCAGGATGCTTGTGTATTTAAAATGCCTCCCGATTTATCTACGCTTAGCTGGAGTACATTTATTGGAGGTTCATCGGCCGATGCTGCATATTCTGTCAAAGTTGATGCTGCCGGTACGGCTTATGTAGCCGGTGGTACACAAAGCAACAATTTCCCCACTACGACCGGTGCTTATCATTCTAATTATAACGGAGGTACTGCCGATGGTTTTGCCTTGAAATTATCGGCAAACGGGAGTAATTTACTGGCTTCCACCTTTATTGGTACCTCGCAATATGATCAAACATTTTTCATAGAGTTAGATGATTATAATAATATCTATCTGCTAGGGCAAACAGCAGGTGCCTATCCGGTAATCGGTTCGGTGTATAGCAACCCGAATAGTGGTCAGTTTATTTCAAAGCTTAATAATGGATTAAGCAGCATGATTTATTCTACCGTTTTCGGAAAAGGTGACGGTAATCCCGATATTGCTCCTACAGCATTTCTCGTAGATAAATGTGAGAATATCTATATGGCCGGATGGGGTGGCACCGTTAACGGGTCAGTGGGAAATACCTATAATTTGCCTTTAACCGCCAATGCCTATCAAAGCAGTACCGATGGAAGCGATTTTTACTTCTTTGTATTGTCAAAAGATGCGAAAACTTTATTGTATGCTAGCTATTTCGGAGGTGGGCAAAGTGCCGAACATGTTGATGGTGGAACCAGTCGTTTCGATCCGGATGGTATTATTTATGAAGCCGTATGTGCCGGTTGTGGAGGCTATGACGATTTCCCAACCACTCCTTCTGCATGGTCGGCAACCAACAATAGTTCTAATTGCAATGAAGGGGCTATAAAATTTGAATTTCAATTGGCTAATGCCAAGGCAAAGGCTTTTGCCAGTCCTGCTTCAATCGGTTGTGTGCCCTATACGGTTAATTTCAGCAGCTTCGGTTCTGTAGCTTTCGATTATTATTGGGATTTTGGTGATGGACAAACTTCAATTCTTTCCAATCCGCAGCATATTTATACCGATACAGGTACTTACCAGGTGATGCTGGTTGCGCTTGATACCATAGTTTGTAATTCTTTCGATACCACCTATCTTACGGTGAAAGTGCTTCAAGCACCTGTTATTACTGCTGCTGCATTAGCCGTTCCACCGGATGCTTGTGCCCCATTACACGTACAATTTCAAAACAATAGCAATCCGAGTACAAATTATCTTTGGGATTTTGGTGATGGGGGAGTATCAAACCAAAACAATCCGGCACATACTTACAATCTGCCCGGTACCTATTCAATACGCTTGATTGCTCTTGATACTTCGATTTGTAAAAATCATGATACTACTATGCTTACCGTTACGGCTTTCGATCATGCAATAGCTGATTTTCAACTTAATCCACCTTTTTTGAAAATTGGTGAAACAGTGCAATTGATTAATCTAAGCCAGTTATCCTATGCCTGGGTTTGGGATTTTGGAGATGGCACTACTTCCCAACTGGAGAATCCTGATCATACCTATGCGCAGACCGGGATATTTACTATTTGTCTAAAAGCAAAAAATCAACAAACATGTGATGATTCATTATGTTTGGATATTGAAGTTTTTGGTGAACCAAAAGTATATATTCCTACGGCTTTCAGCCCCAACGGTGACCATCTAAATGATGTTTATCATATCATAGCCAGTGGATTTAAGGGTACTGAATTGCAAATTTTTAATCGATGGGGTGAATTGGTTTTCCAGTCAAACGATATAAATATTGGTTGGGACGGTAATTATAATGGAAAAGCGCAAGAACTGGATGTTTATATGTATATATTCACCGGTACCCTGCCTGATGGAAAAGAACAGATATTTAAAGGAAATATAACTTTAATCCGTTAATTTTTTTGTAAGCCGCTGTCAGGATAAAGGAATAGATTAAGATAATTCGGCAATACACTTTAGCTCAATAGCAATAGGAGTAGGCAATGCATTGACCTCAACGGTTGTCCGGCAAGGTTGATGATTACTAAAATATTCTGTATAAATCCGGTTAAAAGTTTTAAAATCTTCTTTCATATTCGTCAGGAAGACTGTAATATCAATCAGTTTATTCCAGGCAGAGCCCGAAGCTTCGAGCACAAGTTTTATGTTTTGAAAAACAGCATGGACTTGTGCTTCAAAATCATAGTGGACTATAAGCCCCTGATTGTTTAATTGTAAACCGGGTACCTCATTGGTTTCCGGATTTCTGGGACCGATACCCGATAAAAAGAGCAGGCCACCGGCTTTGCGTGCATGTGGGTAGGCCCCCACGGGTTTAGGAGCATTAGCGGCATGAATAATTTTACTTTTGGTCATGATTTTTCAAGATTAATACATACATTTTTAGCTTCGGTGAAAAAGCGAAAAGCTTCGAAACCGCCTTCACGGCCCATACCGGAATTTTTCATACCTCCAAAAGGAGTACGTAAATCACGCAGCATCCAGCAATTCACCCATACAATACCGGCTTGTATGCGAGCTGCGGTGTGATGGGCCCGGGTAAGGCTTTCTGTCCAAATGCTACAAGCTAAACCATAATCCGTAGCATTGGCCATGCGTATAACTTCTTCTTCTGTATCAAAAGGTGTGATGCTGACAACAGGTCCAAAAATTTCTTCCGTATTCACCCGGCATGAATAAGGTAATCCTTCAATTACGGTTGGTTCTATAAAATATCCTTTTTCACATCGTTTGTTTATCTCCGGTATATGGCCTCCACAGAGAATTTTACCGCCTTCTTTTTTGGCCAATTTGATATAATCGATAATTTTATCGCGATGTTGTTTTGATACAATGGCACCCAATTGAGTGTTTTCCGAAGCCGGATCGCCTACTTTTATCAATCGAACTTTTTCTATAAATTCTTTTTTAAAGCGTTCATAAATTGGTTTTTCTATAAAAATTCTGGAACCACAGAGGCAAATTTGTCCTTGATTGCTAAACGAAGAACGGATGCTTGTAGTCATCATTTTATCAAAATCACAATCGGCAAAAATGATATTTGGATTTTTTCCACCCAGCTCTAAGGATAGTTTTTTAAACATCGGGGCAGCCGTAGCGGCTATATGTTTACCGGTTGCAGTACCTCCGGTAAACGAAATTGCTTTGATATCGGGATGCGTAACAATAGCCTCACCGGCTTTGCTGCCCAGCCCATGAACGATATTCAATACCCCCGGAGGCATACCTGCTTCTATACAAATCTGTGATAATAAAAAGGCCGTCATCGGGGTGATTTCCGAAGGTTTCGCAACTACACAATTGCCGGCTGCTATGGCCGGACTTATCTTCCAGGTAAACAGATATAAGGGTAAATTCCATGGACTGATGCATCCTACAATACCTATAGGTTGGCGCACCGTGTAATTCACTGCCCGGTTTTCCATCATATGCGCTTCAGATGAGAAGCTGCGAATGGCAGATGCGAAAAAACGAAAATTTTGAACGGCTCTGGGAATATCTACACTACGTGCCAGCTCGATGGATTTACCATTATCAATAGATTCGGATTCAGCAAAATAGGCTAAATTTTGATTAATCAAATCGGCTACCCTTTCCATAATTTTACCTCGTAAATCGGCCGGAGTATTCATCCAATCGGGTAAGGCTTTTTGTGCCGCTTTTACGGCTGAGGCTACATCATTTTTATCTGAATCGGGAATAAAAGAATAGACCTCGCCAGTTGCAGGGTTTATATTGTCAAGGTATTGATTTGAGGCAGGATCTGTTAATACTCCTCCAATCATATTTTTAATATATTTTTCACGTTTCATCAAGCGAAATTTCAAATTATAAAAACCTGTTCATAGCTTAAAGACTTGGTGTTCGTCCTCCGTCAACCGGTAAATTTATACCATTTATATAGGCTGCTTCGGCAGAGGCCAGAAAAACTACGGCAGCGGCAATTTCTTCGGGTTGGGCAAAGCGTTTGGCCGGTACCCGTTCTTCCATCAAACGGGTTTCTTCCTGCAGGCTTCTTCCCGATTGTATGGCATATTTTTTTATTAATGCTGTTAAACGCCCTGTGTTGGTGAATCCGGGTAATACATTGTTTACGGTGATGCCGTATTGTGCAATTTCATTAGCCAAGGATTTTGACCAGGAAGCCACAGCACCTCTTATTGTATTCGATACGCCTAAATTATTTAAGGGTGTTTTTACCGATGTGGAAATAATATTGATAATCCGGCCATATCCTGCTTTTTTCATACCCGGCAATAAT
Source organism: Bacteroidota bacterium (assembly GCA_024276745.1). Classification (GTDB taxonomy): domain Bacteria; phylum Bacteroidota; class Bacteroidia; order Chitinophagales; family S012-47; genus JAJRWN01. Next base: position 6,810 of record JAJRWN010000110.1, on the reverse strand, counting down.
GCCTGAACCAATTGTTGATTATTGATAAGGTGCATTTCAAAACCTTTACGAAATGCATCTGCATTGGCTTCGGCAATAGGTCCGCTACCCGGTCCTCCTGTATTATTGACCAAAACCTGAAAGCTTTTATCCCGGGTATTCAGATAATGATTGAGCTTCTGAAGCACTTCGGCAGGATGGCTGAAATCGGCTTGAATATAATCATGACCATTACCGTAAAGTGTTTTTAGCGCTGATTGTAATCTATCTTCATTGCGGGCTATTAATGTGATTTGCATACCTTTTTGTGCCAAGGCTTTGGCACAGGCCAAACCAATACCTTGCGTACTGCCGCAGACAAGTGCTGAAATAGAACTTTCTCTTTGTTTCATCTTTCAAAACTATCATTTTCCTGGCATATCTTATCCGGGTATCTTGCGTTTGCTTTTCCATTTACGTTAATCTTTCTATTTTTAGGCAACAGCAAAATTATTCGCCCATGACCATTTTAAAACCATTTAATTTTAAAAGCTGGCTTGATGACAACCGGGATAAATTAAAACCTCCTGTAGGAAATAAAAATCTGTATCCGATGGGTAAAGATTTTATTGTTATGGTGGTAGCCGGGCCCAATGCACGAAAAGATTATCATTTCAACGAAACGGAAGAATGGTTTTACCAGTTGGAAGGAGATATTATTGTGCGTATTCAGCAAGACCATAAAGCTGTTGATATTCCCATAAAAGAAGGTGAAATGTTTTTACTGCCTGCACGAATACCTCATTCACCTATTCGTTCCGAAGGATCATTAGGTTTGGTTATCGAAAGGGTAAGGATTGGTACTTCTTTGCAGGATGGTCTCTTATGGTATTGCGATAAATGCAATAACAAACTTCACGAAGTTTATTTTCCGCTTATCGATGTTGAAAAAGATTTTCTACCAAAATTTCGTGAATTTTATAATTCGATAGATTTAAGAACTTGTGGACGATGTGGTCATCTGATGGAGTCAGACCCACGGTTTACTGATTAAAATACGAAGATTTATTGCCTGTAAAATGAGTTTAACCTTTGATATTCATACCCACATTATTCCAGACAAGATTCCCGATTTCGCTAAAAAATTTGCTTATGGTGATTTTATACATCTTGATCATCACAAAGCAGGCTGTGCACGGATGATGAAAGGCGATCGCTTTTTCAGAGAAATACAATCAAATTGCTGGGATCCCGGAAAACGAATTAAGGAATGTAATCATTTTGGTGTTGATGTGCAGGTAATATCGGCTATACCGGTTTTATTCAATTATTGGGCGAAGGCCGGAGATGCTTTGGAAGTAGCTCAATTTCAAAATGATTTTATGGCTTCGGTAGTCGATGATTATCCCGGTCGCTTTGTTGCCTTGGGAACATTACCTATGCAAGCTCCTGAATTGGCCGCCAAAGAACTTGAACGATGTGTGAAAATATTGGGTATGCCGGGGGTTGAAATTGCTACTCATATCAATGAATGGAATCTGGAAGATGAACAATTAACTCCTTTTTATGAAATGGCTAATGCCTTAAAAGCAGCTGTTTTTGTTCATCCCTGGGATATGATGGGTATGCAAAAAATGACAAAATACTGGCTACCCTGGCTGGTAGGTATGCCGGCTGAAAGTTCATTGGCTATCTGTTCTTTAATTTTTGGCGGTATTTTGGAAAAATATCCAAACATACGATTTGCTTTTGCTCATGGAGGCGGAGCCTTTCCGGCTACTATAGGCCGGATAGAGCATGGTTTCAGAGTACGACCTGACCTTTGCGCTATTGATAATAAGAAAAATCCAAAATCTTATTTTGGAAAGTTCTGGTTCGATTCTTTGGTTCATGATTCTGATATGCTCCGGTATCTGATTAGTTTGGCCGGTGCCGACCGGGTCGCTTTGGGTACCGATTATCCTTTTCCCTTGGGAGAACTTGAGCCAGGTGCATTGATAAACAGTATGCCTTTTGATGAAAAAACCAAATCCTTACTGCTTGGTGGTTCTGCACTGCAATGGCTGGGCCTTGATGCAGCTATATTTCAAAAATAAATAATGATATGCACTTTGAACCTACACTTGAGTTTGCCCGTGAAATGGATCATAATGATCCATTAAAAGCTTTCAGACAACAATTTTATATCCCTCAAATTAATGGTAAGAAGGCAATATATCTTTGCGGCAATTCATTGGGATTGCAGCCCAAATCGCTGGAGGGTTTTTTAAAACAAGAACTTAATGACTGGAAAAATCTGGGTGTAGAAGGACATGTACATGCCCAAAATCCCTGGATGTATTATCATCATAGCTTTGCCGGTCCTTTATCGCGTTTGGTCGGGGCCCATGAAAAAGAAGTATCGGCTATGAATGCTTTGACGGTTAATCTGCATATTTTACTGGCTTCATTCTATCGTCCGGCAGGAAAGAAAGTCAAAATATTGGTCGAAGCTCAGTTGTTTCCGTCCGATTATTTTGTTGCCCTTAGCCAGATTGAGCAATACCTCCGTTTGAGTGGCCGCCATGATTTTGTGGCCGAAGATGCCATTTTGCAAATTTATCCCCGCAAAAGAGAATATTTTGTGCGCAATGAAGATGTAATCCGTTTTATAGATCAACATCAGGATGAATTGGCTTTGGTCTTGTTGGGAGCAGTGAATTACTATAATGGTCAATGGTTCGATATGGAATCAATCACCAAAGCCGGACATAAAGCAAAGGCCATTGTAGGATTTGATTTGGCACATGCCATAGGCAATGTACCCATGCAATTGCATGACTGGGAAGTAGATTTTGCTACATGGTGTTCTTATAAATATCTTAACTCCGGCCCCGGAGGTCCCAGTGGTATTTTTGTCCATGAATCTCATTTAAATAATCCTGATACACCTCAACTGAAAGGCTGGTGGGGGCACGAAGAAACTACCCGCTTCAATATGGAGTTAAACTTCATACCAGCTCATGGAGCCGATAGATGGCAAATGAGCAATGTATCTGTTCTGAGTCTTGCAGCTCATAAAGCGGCATTAACCATTACAGATCAAGCAAGCTTAACGGCATTGCGGGAAAAAAGTATAAAACTTACCGCTTATCTTGAATATCTGATTGATTTATGGACGGCTGATTACCTGCACATCATTACCCCTCGTAATCCGGATAAACGGGGATGCCAGCTCAGTTTGCTGACTCAAGGAAACGGTAAACAACTATTTGATACCATCACAGCCAATGGAGTGATTGCCGACTGGAGAAATCCGAATGTAATACGTATTGCACCCACCCCCTTATACAATAGCTTTGAAGATGTTTTTCAATTTGCAGCTTTCATCAAAGATGCTTTGACATGAGTAAGAAAAAATCAGTAGTTATTATTGGAGCCGGATTGGTGGGTTCGTTGTGGGCATTGTACCTAAGCAAACGCAATTACCGGGTAAGCCTTTACGAAAAAAGACGCGATTTAAGAAAAACAGATATCTCGGCAGGGCGTTCCATCAATTTAGCTTTGAGCGACCGGGGCTGGAAAGCACTTGAGGGGGTAGGTATGGATAAAAAAATCAGGGAAATGGCTATTCCTATGTATGGCCGGAGAATACATCACCAGGATGCAAGCATCGCTTTTCAACCCTACGGTATCAATGAACAAGCCATTTGGTCGGTTTCGAGAGGAGCATTAAATGCTGTTTTAATGGATGCTGCCGAAGCATCGGGAACTGAAATATACTTTAGTAAAAAATGTAGAAAAATTGATATTGAAAACAATAAAGTTATTTTTTCTGATGGCGGTGAAGTATCTGCTGATCTGATTTTTGGTGCTGATGGTGTTTTCTCAAATGTCCGGGAAAGCATGATTGATCAAGGCCTCCTGCAAGAAAATATTGCTTATCTTGAACATGGCTATAAAGAATTAACGATTCCTGCAGGAAGTAATAATCAATGGCTCATTGATAAAAATGCACTGCATATTTGGCCTCGAAGAAGCTTTATGCTTATTGCTTTAGCCAATCTTGACGGAAGCTTTACCTGTACTTTGTTTGCTCCAAATGAAGGAGAAAATTCATTGGCTATGCTTGATCATGAGCCGGATCAAGTGCCCGTATTTTTCGAAAAGAATTTTCCTGATGCCTTAGCCTTGATGCCTTCGTTGATTGATGATTTTCAATCAAATCCGTCTTCAAAATTAGCTACCGTTTACTGTAATCCATGGACATGGAACAATCAATTATGTTTGATAGGAGATGCAGCTCATGGCATTGTGCCTTTCTATGGTCAGGGCATGAATGCCGGTTTTGAGGATTGTACCTTATTGGCCGGATGGATTAATCATTTTCAGGAGAACTGGTCAGCTGTTTTTGAGCAATTTGATCAAAGCAGAAAAATCAATACAGATGCCATTGCCCATTTAGCAATACAGAATTTTGTGGAAATGCGCGATCGTGTTGCCGATAAAAGTTTTTTGCTTAGAAAACAAATTGAAAAAGGACTGCACCGGCTTTTCCCCGATGAATATATGCCGCTTTATTCACTAGTTACTTTCAGCCATAAAGCTTATTCGGAAGCATTGGCCACAGGACAGGCAGAAGAAGCCTTTTTTAATCGATTAATTTCTGAACAAAACCTTCCTGATGTTTTGGATGATCATCTCTTATCGGATATCATGCAGCAATGGAGACAGTTTAATGCTCATCAAAAGACTTGACTTAAAGTTATATCATGAATAAAAACAGGAATCACATCATATTTTTTGTATTAATTTGTGTGTCTCTTTTGGGAGCATGCAAAAAGAATCCATGCAAAGGGGTAAATTGCGAAAACGGTGGATTCTGTAACGATGGAAGCTGTCTTTGTCCGGCCGGTTACGAAGGGAATGATTGCTCGGTTTTTTCTTCAAAAAAATTTATTGCTCAATACCTTATTACTGATTATTGCTCGTCCGATACTTTTAATTATCAAAGCGATTTAACTCAAATTCCGGATAGTGCCACATATATTTTATTTGGCAATTTTGCCAATTCAGGTAAAAATATAAGAGCCAAAGCCAATGGCAATCAATTATTGATAGAACAGCAAGTAATTAATCAATTAACTATAAATGGCCTTGGCATCATCGATACCTCAATGCATAAAATTGTTTTAAGCTATACGGTTTATTCTTCTACCCAGCAGATTATAGATTCTTGTGCTGCCGTTATGATCAGACAATAATGAAACCGGAAAAAAATCGTTTATCCATTAATGATTAAAGTGGCGAAATATTTGCACTCCTGTTTTATGATGTCGAAAATACTGGTTTATTTTTTATGCTTGTTTCCCTTTCTGTTGAATGCTCAAACGGATAGTTTGCATTATTATAACGATACTTCTTCACTATACACCAACCAGACTATTATGCTACCGGCAGTAACGGTATTGGGTTTGGAATTCAAGTCTTTACAGGATTGGGCCGATTTTAGGAGAATACAATTTGCAGTAAACAAAGTGTATCCTTATTATACCGATGCCATCAATTTGATTGAAGAAACGGATGAAATACTTTACGGAGATGAAAAAAAACGACAAAAACGAAAATATCTTCGCAAGGAAAAATCATCGTTAAAGGGAGAATATAAAAAGGAATTAAAAGCCTTAACAGTGACACAGGGTTATATCTTGGTGAAAATGATAGAACGCAAAACAGGTATGACACTTTTCGATATCATTAAAAAATATCAATCTGCTACTCAAGCAGCATCGTGGAATATACTGGCAAAAATAAATGGCTACAGCCTGAAAGAAGCGTATGATCCGGGAGAAATAAAATATCTGGAATTAATTCTTCAAAGCATGGAAGATAATGCCGAGTAAGAATCGATTATTCTTATGTTACAATTTGCAATCATTAACTTTATGCACTTAATTATTTCGATTCCATGCATTTTAAAGGTTCAAAACGATGGGTACTTGCTGAAGCCGATGCGGATCAGGTTGAATTGATGGCAAAAAACCTTGATACCGGAATAATCTTAAGCCGGTTGCTTGTACTCAGAGGATTGCATACCTATGCCGAAGCCAAAGCATTTTTTCTGCCGGAGTTAAATGCTATACACGATCCGTTTTTAATGAAGAATATGTCCTTAGCCGTAGAACGTATTGAAAAAGCTGTTAAACAAAAAGAACGCATTCTTATTTATGGCGATTATGATGTGGACGGAACGACTGCCGTTTCCTTACTATATCGTTTCCTTTATCCGGTTTATAATTCTATAGATTTCTATATTCCTGACCGTTATCACGAGGGTTATGGTATTTCTTTGCAGGGCATCGACTATGCAGCCGAACAGGGTTTTAGCTTAATCATAGCATTAGATTGCGGAATCCGTGCTGTTGACCAAGTGGAATATGCTCATAAAAAAGGCATTGATTTTATCATCTGCGATCATCATACTCCCGGGCCGGAAATACCGGATGCCTTGGCTGTGCTCGACCCTAAACAAAAAGATTGTCCTTACCCCTACAAAGAACTATCGGGTTGTGGCATTGGTTTTAAACTATGTCAGGCATTGGCCATCAGCTGGAATATAAAACCTGATGATGTTTATGCGTTATTGGATATTCTGGTGGTTAGCATTGCTTCCGATATTGTACCAATCAACGGAGAAAACAGAATACTTGCCTGGTATGGATTGAAAAAGTTGAATGAAAATCCACAAAAGGGTTTGAAAAACTTGCTTGAAGTAATCGGTCGAAAAAAACCCTTACGAATAACAGATATTGTTTTTGGATTAGCACCACCCATCAATGCTGCCGGACGTTTAAAGCATGGCCGCTATCCGGT
>JAJRWN010000109.1 GCA_024276745.1 Bacteroidota bacterium | reverse complement strand
GCCCCATTTGACCGGTAGCACAAAATCGACAACTCAAGCTGCATCCTACCTGCGAAGAAATACAAGCCGTCACTCTATCCTTTGCCGGAATCAGTACGCCTTCCACTTTCAAATGACCGGGCAGAAGGAAACGCACTTTCACTGTTCCGTCTATGCTTTTTTGCTCTAGATCTATCACAACAGGTGAAAAACTGAATTGTTCGCTGAGTTTTTGGCGAAAAGCCTGAGGCAGGTTGCTCATTTCATCAAAACTTACTGCCCGCCTGGTCCATATCCATTCATCAAGTTGCTTGCTGCGATAGGCAGCTTCTCCCATGGCAAGCACCTGTGTTTTTAATTCATCAGCATTCAGCAATCTGATATCCTGCTTGTTTTTTAACATACTGCAAAGATATTCAATCAAAACCGCTTATGCTTGCCTTGGGTTTTTTTAACTTGCCAAAAATTTTCTTCTCCTATGAGAAAATACATTACAGCCGATTGGCTTTTCCCGGTTTCGGAACCACCGCTCAGAAACGGTGTTTTGGTACTCAATGATGATGCTGTGATTTTGGAATATGGTATGCGGGAAGCATACCCACCCGATAAGCTGGAGATTTATAACGGCACCTTGGTACCCGGATTTATCAATTGCCATTGCCATCTGGAGCTGTCTTTCATGAAAAGCGCTATTCCCGAGAAAACCGGATTGCTTGCTTTTGTGAAAAAAGTAGTTGCCATCCGCGAAAAATTTTCTAAAAAACAACAGCAACAGGCCATCAGTGATGCCGAAAAGGAAATGATTACCAACGGTATTGTTGCCGTAGGTGATATATCAAATGATACCCGTTCTTTTTTTCAAAAACAAAAAGGGCAAATGCGCTATCATACATTTATTGAAGTATTTGATTTGGGTCCGGCAGGTACAAAACAGGCTGAAGAAACAAGCAAACAGGTTTTTGCTCAAATACCAAGAGCAGGCGGTTCGAGCGGAAGCATTACGGCACACGCTCCCTATTCCTGTACCCCTGAGTTGATTGCCTGGTGCGATACTTTTTCGGCTGATCAGGGAAAATTATTGAGTATCCACATGCAGGAACAAGAAGAGGAAAACCGGCTGTTTATCGAAAAAAAAGGAGTCTGGGTTGAATTATACAAAGCGCTTGGAGCCGATTTTAGCTGGTTTGAAGCAAGCGGAAAAAATTCCCTGGAAAGCATCTCGCAATATATCGGTAACGACAGCACCCTGCTATCGGTGCATAATACCAACACGCGGCAGGAAGATATAGATGCAGTGCACCGGATGGATAAAAAAATAATCTGGTGCTTTTGTCCGAATGCCAATTTATATATCGAAGATAAACTACCCGATTTTCGATTATTCAAAAATGAGCATTGTGTTATTGGTACCGACAGTCTGGCTTCTAATCATCAATTATCGATACTGGAAGAAATGAAATTGATTCAAAAGCATTCGAACATTCCGTTTGAAACCTTGCTGCAATGGGCATCGATAAATGGCGCAAAAGCATTGCATTTTGATCAGGATTTGGGTAGTTTCGAAGCCGGCAAAAAACCGGGTGTAAATCTGATTAGCGCTATGAATATGCGCAATATGTCCCTGACCAATTTATCGCAGATAAAAAAGCTGATGTAAAGAAAATGGCTATTCTGCCCTGCAAATCATTTGCAAGGAAATTAACCCTTAAGATGTGCAGATGGCTGTTTTTAATTAAACTCCCGGCCTGTCCCAAGCTTCTTCACTAAAGACTTAAAAAAACGCTTGTATCCAATAACTAATATTCTGCATAAGCCTTGCCAAGAAGCAATCACTAAACACAACAATAATATACCCTTTCGGTATTATTTAAATACTTTTTATTAAATTTGCACCCGTAAAGGTATAGTAATATGACAATAATATCATCATTTATAAAATATCACCGCAAGAAATTAAACTTGACACAAGAAGAACTTGCCAATAAAGCAGGTGTTGGAATTCGATTTATTCGGGAAATAGAACAAGGGAAAAAAACTTTACGATTAGATAAGGTTAATCAAGTTTTATTATTATTTGGATATTGTATGTCTCCGGAAAAAATTGAAATAGATCCTTATGAAGTGGCTCTATATTTAAAAAATGATATTCGATTTAAATTTTTTAATAAAGCGGTAAAAATCACTTTAAAAAATAGACTTGTAAAATACGGTTTTATCATTAACGAAATAATAGATTTTGATAATAACAAAATATCAGGATGGAAATTTGTTTCAAATAATAATGCGATAATGTATCAAAAAAAGAAGGATGATAAACTTATAGAAATAATTTCACATTCTGACATACAAAATATTGAAAAACAATGAAAAAAGGATTTGTAAATAAAAAAGAGATACCGGCAGGAATAATTTGGGAAAATGAAGAAGGATTTCATTTTCAGTATGATAAATCATATTTGGCGAACCCCAAATATGGAGCAGTAAGCAGAACGCTGCCTTTGCGGGAAAAAGAATATAATAGCGAGCATATGATTCCTTTTTTTGACGGCTTAATACCCGAAGGGTGGTTATTAGAAATAGCTGTTGATAATTGGAAATTAAATCCGAGAGACAGAATGAGCCTTTTACTCGCTTTATGTCAGGATAACATAGGTGATGTAAGTATTAGAAAAGAAAAATAAGATGAACTGTTTAATTTGCTATAAGCTGCTTGATACATCAGAAAAAGATTATCATAAAAAATGCTTAATAAAGGCCTTTGGTTTAAATCAGATGCCATCAATAGACATTAATGAAAAGGAATTAAAAAGCTATGCAAAAAAACTACTTGAAGCAAATATTGCAATTACGGGTGTACAGCCTAAGTTAAGTTTGTGGTTAGAAAAAAACAAACCAAATGTTCGTTTTACTATCGTTGATAGCAAAAGTAATTTTATCATCAAGCCCCAAAGTGAGATGTATCAGTCTTTACCTGAAAATGAAGACCTCTGCATGCATTTAGCTTCTGTATTAAATATTAAAACAGCTAAACATAGTTTAGTCAGACTATCATCAGGAAAATTAGCTTATTTTACACAAAGATTTGATAGAGAAAAAGACATAAAATTAGCGAGTGAAGATTTGTGCCAACTCACAGAAACATTAACCGAATATAAATACAGAGGCAGCTATGAAAAAACAGGAAAAATCATTAGTAAATATTCTTCGCAACCAGGTTTTGATTCCTTAAGTTATTTTGAATTGGTTCTTTTTAGTTTTATTACCGGAAATGCAGATATGCACTTGAAAAACTTTTCAATGTTAGAAAATATTGATGGTAGTTTCACTTTAAGTCCGGCATACGACTTGTTATCCACTTTTTTAGTAATAGACCATGAAGATGAACAAATGGGTTTAACTATAAATGGAAAGAAAAACAAGATTAGATTAATTGATTTTGACACTTTAGCAAAGAGCTTATCTCTCAGTGAAAAACAAAAAGAAAATATTTATCAAAAATTCTTCAGAAAAGTAAAAAATATGGAATGGTGGATTATAAATAGTTTTCTACCCGAAAAGCAAAAAGATATATTACAAAACCTTATTGATACACGATTGAAAATATTAAATATGTAAACAGCCGACAGGTACAAAACAGGCTGAAGTAACAAGCAAACCGGTTTTTACGCAAATACCAATTTCAGACGGTTTGAACGGAAGCATTAGAGCAATATCCCTGCCCCCAGATATCCCCGCTACAGCAATGATAAAATCAAAATCTGCCCATAGGCTGATCCGGCTTATCGAATGCCTTTCAGCACATCTTTAATTACGTCCATTTCCTTTTGTTTGTCTGCCATTTCTTTAGCCAGCTTTTTCTGTTCATCCTCATTGCTTTTCAAATCCTTATTGGCTTTATCAATAGCCTTTTGCCACGCTTTTATATTATCTTCCAACTCGCTTTTATCTTTTTTAAGCTTTTCGTTTTCCTTATCAAGCTTATCAAAATCTTTTTCAGCTGCAGTAAGCAATGCTTCCACTACCCCCTTTGCTTCATCAACAGCAAAATCATGCAATATTGTAGAAGCAACTTCAAAAGCATCGGGATGCATACCCCGGTTAAGAAAAGCACCTCCCAAATCAAAAAATACAGTCATTTCGAGCATATCGTTCTTTTCTTCAAATATGGCATACAAATCAACCGTATTATTGCTGATGCCCGATAGGAAAATATCGTCTGTAAAATATTCCGATTTTACCGATTTAGTTTTGGCATCATGATTTTTACTCCATTTCTTCCAATCGTTGATCACCTCTTTTTTATCAACGTTCGGTATAAATACCTGCAAGCCATATTGCTTGCCCTGGCTCATTTTTTTTTCAATTTGTTTCACTTCAATTTTCTGGGCAAATAATGTTGCTGACAGGTTCAGGAGTAGCCCCAGTACGATACTTTTTTTCATTTGATATAAATTTTCATTTACAAAATTAATGTGCTTCAAGCCAATTGGCTCCCTGCCCGATATCTACAACAAGCGGAACATCAAGTTCAACCGCATTTTCCATATTTTCACGAATCAGCGGAATCAAATCACCGCTTTCATCTTTTACAGCATCGAAGACAAGCTCATCGTGAACCTGTAAAGTCATCAGCGAATGAAATGATTGTTTTTTCATTTGTTCATGCAATTTAATCATCGCCATCTTGATGATATCGGCAGCGCTGCCCTGAATGGGCGTATTGATGGCATTGCGTTCGGCAAAACCTCTTACCGTGGCATTGCCGCTTTTTATATCGGGTAAATTACGTCTTCTGCCAAAAAGGGTTTTGGCATATCCGTTGATACGGGCAAATTCAATCGACTCGTTCATATATCTTTTGATGCCGGGATACTTTTTGAAATAGGCTTCGATAATTCCGGCTGCTTCGGTTCTGGATATTCCCAGTCTTTGCCCCAAACCAAAAGCGGAAATCCCATAGATAATACCAAAATTCACCATTTTAGCTTTTCGCCTGAGATCCTGGTTTACTTCATTGATTTTTACACCAAATACCTTTGATGCTGTAGCAGTATGCACATCAACACCACTGCGAAAATCTTCCATCATCGATTCGTCTTTGCTTAAGGATGCAATGATGCGCAATTCTATCTGACTGTAATCGGCCGAAATAATCATCCGGTCAGCTCCTCCCGCTATAAATGCTTTGCGTACAGCTCTTCCTTTTTCCGTACGCACCGGAATATTTTGTAAATTCGGATTGGAAGAACTCAGGCGACCGGTTACTGCAATACTTTGGCTATAGGTAGTATGCAATCGGCCTGTTCGCTGATTTACTAAACCGGGCAAGGCATCGACATAAGTAGATTTGAGTTTGCTTAGTTCGCGATAATCCAAAATCTTACGGGCAATTTCATGCTCATGAGCCAGCCGGCTCAGTACTTCTTCATTGGTTGAATATTTACCCGTTTTTGTCTTCCTTCCGGTATATGGTATTTTTAATTTATTGAATAAAACATCGGCCAGCTGCATGGGTGAATCAAGATTAAAAACCACTCCTGTATCGATAAAAACAGCTTCTTTCAACTGGACAATGTCTTCCTGCAATTGGTCAGAATAGCTGTTCAGAAATCCGGTATCAAGGGCTACTCCTGCTTTTTCCATATCGGCCAATACCTTCATCACCGGCAATTCTACCTCATAAAAAAGTTTTTCAAGATTTTTTTCTTTAATCAAAGGTTCGAAATGGTTTTTCAGCCGTAGGGTTATATCGGCATCTTCGGCTGCATAATCTTTTATTTCATGGACAGGTACATCACGCATATTCCTTTGTGTGCTGCCTTTTTTCCCAATAAGTTTTTCAATAGGCACAGGCCGGTAACCCAAATAGGTTTCGGCCAGCAAATCCATATTATGCCACATTTCAGGTTCAATCAAAAAATGAGCAATCATAGTATCGAAGAAAGGGCCTTGTACGTCCATTCCATACTTTTCGAGCACAAGAATGTCATATTTTAAATTTTGGCCGGTTTTTCGAATCGATGGGGCATGAAACAATTTATTAAATTCCTGAACCAATGCTTTACAAGCTTCAAAATTTTCCGGACAGGGAACATACCATGCCTCAAATTCCTTATTGGAGAAAGACATGCCTACTAATTCGGCCACCAAGGGATTGAGTCCTGTAGTTTCGGTATCAAAACAAAAATGCTCGCCCGACAGCATTATTGTAATAAGTTTTTGTCTTTTTTCGTAAGTATCAACCAAATGATATTGATGAAGGGTGCTTGAAATATCAAGTTCTTTGAAAGGATCGGAAATAGTGGAAAGCGGTTGGGATGCTTCTTGTTGACCGGTAACTTGTTGATCGAACAGGTTCATCTGGCTTCCCTGAGGAGGTGTTTCAGGTTGAAGATGAAGCAGGAAATCGCTTCCCAAAATACGCCTGCCGAGTGTTCGAAATTCAAAAAATGAAAATAATTCGGCCAATTTAACTTTATCAGGTACTGAAATTTCCAATGCTTTTTCGTCAAATTCAATAGGTGCATCGGTGATTATAGTTGCCAGCTGCTTCGACATGATGGCTTTTTCTTTATTGGCTTCCACCTTTTCGCGCAATTTGCCTTTTAGCTCGCTGCTGTGTTCAAGAAGATTTTCAATAGAGCCATATATTTTAAGCAGTTTGATAGCGGTTTTTTCGCCTACCCCCGGAATACCCGGTATATTATCAACCGCATCGCCCATCAATCCCAGAATATCAATCACCTGATTGACATTTTTTATATCCCATCGCTCGAGAATTTCAGGTATTCCCAATATCTGATATCCACCCGTCCGCATCGAAGGTTTATACATAAAAATATTTTCAGAAACCAGTTGCCCAAAATCTTTATCAGGGGTAACCATAAAAACCTGATGGCCTCTTTTTTCGGCTTCTTTTGCCAAAGTACCAATGAGGTCATCGGCTTCATATCCGTCTAATTCGATGATAGGAATATTGAAAGCTTCGACCACTTGTTTGATATAAGGCACCGATTCAATAATATCATCGGGTGTTGCCTGACGATTAGCCTTATAATCGGCAAAAGTATCGCTGCGGAAAGTAGGTGCGTGCGTATCGAAAACTACTGCCATATGCGTTGGATTGGCATTTCCCAGCAGGTCGAACATAGTGCTTGTAAATCCCGATATAGCAGAAGTATTCATGCCTTTCGAATTGATTAGCGGATTGCGGATAAAAGCAAAATAAGCCCGGTAAACCAAGGCCATGGCATCAATCAGAAAAATACGCTTATCCTTCATGATTTCGATTCAGTTCGTTCCAGAAATCCAAAGCTCTCCGGGTGTGAGGAATTACAATAGTGCCTCCGATTAAATTGGCCAAAGCAAATATTTCCATTACTTCCGCTGTTTCCAGACCTTGTTCATAGCATTTACCAAGATGATACTTTACACAATCATCACAGCGCAATACCATGCTGGCCACAAGGCCGAGCATCTCTTTGGTTCGCGATGGGATAGCGCCATCCATAAAAGCATTGGTATCAAGATTAAAAATCCGTTTCAGAATTTTATTGTCTTCTGCCAATATGGCCTCGTTCATACGTTGCCTGTAAGTATTAAATTCCTCAATATTATTACTCATATATATTCAGATTGAAAGAAGAAAAAAATCATTTAGGCTTCTTATCAAAAATAACATTTAAAGGTCAAAAGCCTATATTTGTCATTATTGAAAAAAAAATTGCCTTATGAAAAAGAATTTAAAATGGATTATCCCACTCGGAGTAGTATTGATTTTGTTTCTCTGGGTAAAAAACTCTTATAACCGGATGGTAACAGCCGATGAAAATGTAGTGCAGGCATGGAGTCAGGTAGAAAATGTTTACCAAAGAAAGTATGATTTGATTGGTAACCTTGTAGCTGTAGTAAAAAACTATGCCGATTTTGAACAGGAAACCCTTACCAAAGTAATAGAAGCTCGTGCCAATGCTACAAAAATCAATATCGATGCAAGTAATCTGACGCAAGAAAATATGGCACAATTTCAGGCTGCCCAAGATCAGTTAAGTGGTTCATTATCGCGCTTATTGGTTACGGTAGAACGCTATCCGGATTTGAAAGCAAACCAGAATTATCTTGAATTGCAAGCCGAACTAACGGGTTCAGAAAACCGGATTGCCGTAGAGCGTAAAAAATTCACGGAAGTAGTTCGCGATTATAATCTTTCGGTAAGAACCTTTCCGGCCAATATCATTGCCGGCATTTTTGGATTCGAGAAGAAAGCCAATTTTCAAGCCGATAAAGCAGCCGAAGGAGGCAAGGTAAACGTGGACTCTTTACTTAATTGATAAGCATGTCACGAAAAAAATTCTTCGATAAAGAAGAAGCTGCACGTTTGATAAATGCCATCAAAAGTGCCGAAAAAAATACATCAGGTGAAATCCGTATTCACGTGGAAGAAAGCTGCGATTATGAACCCGTAGAACGGGCCTGGCAGGTATTCAGAAAGCTGAAAATGCACAAAACCGCTTTGCGAAACGGTGTATTATTTTATTTGGCTACACACGACAGGATTTTCTCGATTATAGGAGATGAAGGAATACACAAAAAAGTACCGGATGGATTTTGGGAAGAAGTGCGAAACACAATGAAAGAGCATTTTGTTGAAAACCGTTTTGTAGAAGGATTGGAACAAGGGATTAAAATGACCGGTGAAAAATTAAAAGCATTTTTTCCTTATCAGGATGACGATATAAATGAATTGCCCGATGACATATCTTTTGGATAAACGGTTTCAATTAATATTTCTGTTCGCATGGTTTATTGGATTTAGCCTCATATCGAATAAGGCCATAGCCGATAATTTTCCAACACTAAACGGCTACGTTACTGATCAGGGGGATATGCTGACAGATGAGCAAGAGAAATCACTAGCTGCCGACCTGCAAGCTTATGAAGATTCAACATCCAATCAATTTGCAGTACTTACTATTCCAAGTCTTGAGGGTTATGAGGTAGCCGACTATGCCTGGAATGTAGCCGAACAAAACGGAATTGGTCAAAAAGGAAAAGACAATGGTCTGTTGATATTGGTAGCCCGCAATGAGCATAAAATATCGATACAGGTCGCATATGGTTTAGAGCCTGTAATCACTGACGGAAAAGCCCGTCTGGTAATCGAAGACTATATGGTACCGGCCTTTCGAAACAATGACTATTACAAAGGCCTGAACGATGGCATCGAGGCATTGCAACAAATGGCGGCCGGAGAATTTAAAGCTGATGAAAAAAAGAAAGGTAAAAAATCGAAAGGACCCGGTGGATTTATCCTGATTTTGATTGTGATTTTTGTCTTTTCAAGTTTTTTCAATCGCAAAGGTGGTTCCGATAATTTTGGCAGTGGACCGGGACGCGGCATTGGCAGAATGTTGCCATGGTTAATCCTTGCCGGAATGGGCAGAGGCAGTGGAGGAGGTGGCAGCTTTGGAGGAGGTAGCTTTGGTGGGGGCGGCTTTGGAGGCTTTGGAGGAGGCAGCTTCGGAGGCGGTGGTGCCAGCGGTGGCTGGTAATCTCATTGCATTCCTTCCAATTCAACCATCGGATCCCAAAAAACAATATTAAAATTCTGTATCTGATTATTAATTACTTTTATTCCTTCATTTTCTAATAATTCTTTCATCAGATTAGGCCCCGGAAAATGAGCTTTACCCGTAAGCATTCCTAAACGGTTTACTACCCGGTGAGCCGGAACTGCCGGTAATGCTTTGAAACTGGCATTCATAGCCCAACCAACCATACGTGCCGAACCACCACTACCTAAATAACGGGCAATGGCTCCGTAAGTGCTTACTCTTCCGTAAGGTATCTGTCTTACTATTTTATATACCCACTCAAAAAATCCGTCTGCTTGATTGCTTTCCATGTGCATATTCATTAGGTCAATTAAGCTGTTTCGCCATTAGCTGTTGTGTAAATGTAAAGCAAAATCAACATCTGCCCTTGCTACCTTCGCAAGTATATGAAAATAAAAGCAGGACATATCAGTAACCTGACCGATGCCAGATATTTTGCATCAAAAAATGCCCATTGGCTGGGATTAAATCTCAATCCATCCGATCCTGATGTGATTGATAAAGATCATGCAAAAGGTATTATGCAATGGATAGCAGGATGCGAATTTGTTGGTGAAATGGGTAAACGAAAAGAAGAAGAAATATTTTTTCTATGTGAAGAACTTGAACTGAACGGCATACAAATCGATTCCGATTTGGAATTAAGCATGTATCCTCCGGGGGTATCTATTTTCCGGCATAAAATTTTCCATTGTAATGGAAAAATCATGCATATACCGGAACCGGTTAGTTATCTTATTCTGGATATTGCTCAACCGGATAAAATTCATCTTCCTGAAGCCACCCAAAAACTTAATACTTATTTGGAGAGGTATAATGTACTGCTGAATGTGAATAATGCAGCAGATTTGTCTGTTTGCAAAACCTTTGGTATCAAAGGTGTGAATATTCCGGGAGGTAAAGAAATCAGAACCGGGGTGAAAGCATTTACAGAACTATCCGCCATCATGGAAAAGATAAGCCGAATGCATGACTGAAGTATCTACATATTTAAATAATCACAAGTTGTATCGCATACAGCTTCAAAATCCGGTATCGCCCGATACCGGCATCATCGTTGTCATTCCCTGCTATCATAAAGACCGCTTGATTATTACCCTGCAATCACTCATAAACTGCCATAAACCGGAAAAGCCGGTAGAAGTCATTGTTGTAATCAACAGTAATGAATTTGATTCGGACGAAGTAATTGCCAATAATCAAAACATTTATTGGCAAGCCGAAGAGTGGGCATCAAGACAAGAGCGTGAACATATTAAATTTCATTTTCTTAACCTGGTTAATATTCCTTCAGCCCTGGCAGGTGAAGGACTTGCACGGAAAATTGGTATGGACGAAGCTCTGGCCAGATTCGAAAAAGCAAACTATTCCGAAGGTATTATTGTAAGTCTGGATGCTGAATGTGAAGTTTCAAAAAATTATCTACAGGAAATAGAATCCTGGTTTGAAAGAAATACCGGCAAGGAAGCTGCATCATTATATTACGAGTTTTCGAAAATCAATATTGAAAACAAAGCACTTTTCGAAGCTGCCTGCCGCTATGAACTGTCAAGCAGATATTTAAAAGGAGGCCTTGCTTATGCCGGATTGCCATTTGCTTTCGAAACGCATGGTTTCGCTTTTGCCATAAGGGCAACATGCTATTTGCATGCCGGTGGAATGAGCAAAAGAAAATCAAGAGCAAGCTATTATTTCCTGAGCAAACTGACCCACCTCG
>JAJRWN010000108.1 GCA_024276745.1 Bacteroidota bacterium | reverse complement strand
GCTTATTGGATTTTGTATCCATTAAACGTACTTGTCATACCTGTTGCGATCCGGCAGTGTGCATGCATAGTCAAACAGAAGTCATCCGCAACGAATTTATTTCACCTTACTGTCCTAAGCTCAACGATTAATTGCCCATCACTTTAAACCTTGTGACAAATCATGGGTCTTACTTGAGATCATATCGATGCTTTAAAAAATTTTATATCTATGCCACTTAAAGTCTGGCATAAACAAAATTCCTTAATCTTAAAACCTACCATGAAAATCAATACTATCATTTTTTGCTTCTTGCTATTGGCAGGAAGCCGTGCCAGCGCTCAATATTGCATCCCCAATCGATTTGACAACGAATATTTTAGCAACAATCAAATCGATTCAGTTATTAATATTGAATATGGCCAAAACTACAACTGGCAAGATCCGGGTATTCAACACTTGAAAATGGATGTATATTACCCGAAAGCTACTCTCGATCCGCTTGCCAAAAGACCCTTGATTGTAATGATACATGCGGGTGGTTTTTATGTGGGGAATAAAAACCATTATAAAGGCTATTGCAGAAGACTTGCAAAAAGAGGTTTTGTTGCCGCTACAATTGATTACAGACTCGGGTGGGACTTTGGATTGGGCAAGCATTACGAAAGCTATCCGATGTCTGTTCAAAGAAGCTACCCTTTTAAATGTCTGGGAGATTCTGCTTCATCAATAAAAGCGCTTTACCGAGCCTTGCAAGACGAAAAAGCTGCCATTCGTTTTTTGGTTCATAATGCTGATACCGTCATCAATATAGATACCAATTATATTTTTGCCGGTGGAGGAAGTGCCGGTGCGGTTTCTGCTTTGGGACTACAATATTTATCCCAGTCATTTTTCGACACACATTTTCCATACTTGCATTTGAGCGACTCCCTGGGGCTACTTGAATCATCCACCAATTCATATACCGAGACTTTTTCGCTGGCCGGTATTTTCAGTATGTGGGGAGCAATACCCGATACAGCTCTTATTACCCCTGCCAATAATATACCTACCCTGATGATTCACTGTACAGGAGACAGTCTTGTTCCCTGCATCTCCGATCGCTTTTTTTCGTGCCCAAATTATGTGCCTGCAATGGGTTCTTGCATGATTTCACAAAGATTAAAGCATTTGAATCAGTGCTTTGAATTCAATTATTATGATGCTCCATATCCACAAAACGCTTGCCATAATGTATATTCTTTGGCTTACCATATAGAGCGGATTTCAAAGTTTGCCAAGCGAGTGATGTGCAATGATTGCAGGCAAGTTATAATTGAAAATCAAGTTGAACTTTCAAATGATTCCTTATCCACATCCTTAGATCCTATCTTGAATAATAACGCAAATTTGATTCGTGTTTTTCCAAATCCGGCAAAAAACAGCTTTCATATTTCGGGCAATAATTCGATCACTTCAATCCGTATTTATTCTATTGTTGGCCAAATTATTCAAAGTCTGGAAACGAATGAACAAACCCTTATTATTTCAAGCAAAAACATGACACCGGGCATATACCTGTTAAAAATTCAAACTAAAGATTCTGGATATATTACCAAAAGAATTACAATAGAATAAATCCTGTTTACGTACAAATTGAACCTGTTTAGCCTCAGCATATAAGCACTTGCTGTGCTGCTTTATGTTTTGTTCATCAAAGCTTATTAATTCGTTCAGGCTCTATTCAGATTAAGTTAATATTGGTGTTTTTTCTTTGAGTCAAAATTAATTCACTAACCGCTGAAACATTGAATCAGCAAAAATTTTGACCCAATGGAAAGAACAATTACCCTTTTAAAGAACTTTACAGAATCGAAATTTTCGATGATGCGTCAGGCAAAGTATTGTATGCTTATGCTGGCAAGTTTATTTATTTTTTCAGTATCTGCTTTTTCGCAATCAACAATAAGCGTAGTAGATGCCGATTTAGGATCAGGTACTTACAACTGGACCAACAATAACGTTTATTTATTAGACGGATTTGTATATCTCGAGGCCGGTGGCGTACTGAATATTCAGGAAGGAACCGTAGTCAAAGCGAAAGCAAACCCGAGCACCGGAGATAATGCTTCAGCTTTAATTATTACGGTAGGTGCCAAGATTAATGCCATTGGAACGGCAACGCAACCCATTATTTTTACTTCCGAATTAGACGACCTGAGCGATCCGACCGATTTGACATCGGCAGACCGGGGTTTATGGGGTGGTTTAATTTTATTGGGTGATGGAATTCTTGGAAATTCTACCCCTACTTCATCGGTTGAAGGTATTCCTACTACCGAAACCCGGGCTCAATTTGGCGGTAGTAATAATGCCAATAATGCCGGTACCATTAAATATATATCGATCAGACACGGTGGTGCTGCATTATCACCGGGCAACGAAATCAATGGTTTAACCCTGGCCGGTGTAGGCAGTGGAACTGTTATTGATTACGTAGAAGTAATCGCCAATTTGGATGATGGTGTTGAATTTTTTGGCGGAGCAGTAAATATTAAACATGCAGCCATGGCTTTTTGTGGAGATGATGGTTTCGACTGGGATCTCGGATGGGTTGGAAACGGACAGTACTGGTTTGTTCTCGAAGGCAGTGATATTGGCGATAATGGTGGAGAATGGGATGGTGCTATCCCTGATGGCATGGCCGTATATTCAAACCCCACCGTTTATAATGCTACTTTCATAGGTAGCGGAACCGGTACGGTATCGGCTATCAATACCAATGGCATCATTATGCGCGATGCAACAGCCGGTACTTTTGCCAATAGCATTATTACCGATTATGCACATAAAGCCATGGAAATTGAAGACCTTCCGGCTGCCAGTGGTATCGACAGCTATACAAGAATGCAAAATGGTGAACTGAATTTGTTGAATAATATCTGGTACGGATTTGCTGATTATAGCACTTTCGATGCCAATCCTACTACAGGTATTATCCGTTTTACTTCGGGGGGCGATGACACTACCTGTGCCGATTTGATAAGCCATCTGACAAGTCATAATAATTTGTTGACCGATCCAATGCTTAAGGGTATCTCGCGTATTCCAAACGGTCAGCTTGATCCCAGACCGGCAAAAAGCAATACGGCAATTAGCACCGGTTTAGCTTCTTATCCTGCTGATCTGTTTTTTACTGCCAGCTCTTACAAAGGCGCATTTGATCCGACCTCCAATGATACATGGCTCAAGGGATGGACTGCTTTAGACGAGTATGGATTTTTGAGTTCCACAACGGCTATCAATCTCATTGCAAAAGGACTCAACAACAACATAAATATTTATCCGAATCCGGCTAATGACATTATCAATCTTTCGATTAATGCTATCAACAAACAATCGGTAAACATAGCTGTTTATGATCTGCTCGGCCATGCCGAAACAATGCCTTCTGTTTACTCCTTAAACAAAGGTTCACAGGTGATTACATTAAATATTGATTTCTTGAATCCGGGCGTTTACATGCTTAAAATTAGCTCGGAATCGGGTAGCTATACCAAACAATTCATTGTACAATAATGGTTCATTTAGGAATAAACAATCTTGCATGCTTGCGTGCAAGATTGTTTTTAATCATTAAAACAGAATATCA
The DNA here is from genome assembly GCA_024276745.1 of Bacteroidota bacterium. Lineage (GTDB taxonomy): Bacteria > Bacteroidota > Bacteroidia > Chitinophagales > S012-47 > JAJRWN01. Next base: position 1,935 of record JAJRWN010000108.1, on the reverse strand, counting down.
TGAATGCACAAAAGATTCTTATTGTAGATGATGAAGAAGCCATCAGGGATTTTCTGTCATTTGGTTTAGCCAAAGCAGGATATAAAGTATTTACGGCCGAAAACGGCATTGACGGTCTGGAACAATGTCTTTTACAAAAACCGGCTCTTATTATTCTCGATATCAGAATGCCTTTGATGGATGGTATTGAAATGTGTAAAAGATTAAGGGCAAATCCCCTGTTAGAGCATATCGCTGTGATTTTTCTGACAGCCGATACCGATGAATATCTTGCTTTATCATCGATGCATGTTGGAGGCGATCAATACGTGACTAAACCCGTTCACATTCCCGAAATTATTGAAATGGTTCAGGATTTAATACATAAACTTAAAGTACTCGACCGGGCAAGTATTATATCAAATTAAACTTGCGTTAATATTCTCTTAACCTGCCTGTTCTATTTTTATTCTTTTAATTACAGCCACTCAAAAAAAATTAAGCATGAAATACTTTTACCCGATTATCATATTACTATTTTCCGGCTTACATCTGCATGCTCAATCAGGAAGTATCACCGGAACCATTACAGATGTGGCCAATGGTGAAAGCCTGATTGGTGCCAATGTATATCTGGAAGGTACGCTGCTCGGAAGCAGTACCGATTTGAACGGACAATATTTTATTGAAGACATCGCCCCCGGAAGCTATACACTGATTGTATCATTCATCACTTACACTAGTGTAAAAGTTGAAGATGTTCAAATAAAACCGGGAGCATCAAAGCTTATCGATTTGTCGTTAAAAGAAAATACCACTAATCTTTCGGAAGTGGTGGTAACGGCCAAGGCAGTACAAAATTCTGAAAATGCCGTATTGGCACTACAACGCAAATCAGCAGCCGTTCAGGATGGTGTTTCTTCTCAGGAGATTATAAAAACCGGAGCTCCAAATGCAGCTGAATCGGCAAAACAGATAACCGGTACTTCGGTAGTCGATGGGAAATATGTTTATGTGCGCGGACTGGGCGATCGCTACACCACCGCTCAACTTAATGGCAATACACTGGTAAGCACCGATCCATATATTAATAGTGCCCCACTCGATTTGATTCCGTCAAATTTGCTCGATAATGTGATTACCATTAAAACAGCTACTCCGGATAATCCCAGTAATTTTTCGGGCGGAATTGTGAACCTGACAACAAAAGATTTTCCGGAAAGATTAAGCATTCATTATTCCAATGGCATTTCTTATAATCCTCAATCTTCTTTTAATAATCATTTTTTGACTTTCGATGCCGGAAAAAGCGATTGGTTTGGATTTAATGACGGTAGCTTATCGATGCCGGAAATTTTAAAAAATGATGCAAATCTTTCTTTGCTTCATGCTCCTACTTTTTATATAAAAGCCAGAAACAATATCGCTGCTGCTCAATTGCTCGATGAAGCATCGAAATCGCTGAATGCTCAAATGAGCCCCATAGAAAAGCGTTCGTTCACCAGCTATAATGCTTCTTTTTCATTTGGCAACCGGTATAAACTCTTTCATAATCCTTTGGGTGTAATTTTTGGTGTTTCACATAGCAGAAATCTTATCAGCTACGAAAACGGAAAAAATCAAGCCTGGGATATTACCGGTTCAAATGCACAGGATTTATTCAATTACTACAATTTGAAAGACCATAAAAGCATCGAAAATCCGGTGATTAGCGGTATTGCCGGATTATCGTACCGGATAGGCAAGCATAACGAAATCAGTATTATTTCTATCTATAATCACGATACCCAGAAATTATCCCGCTATCAAAGCGGATCAATTCCCGGAATGGTTTCGGGAAGCGACAAGGTTTTTGAAACCAGAACACTGCAATTCACCGAGCGAGGTTTATCTTCTACCCAATTAAGAGGAAAACATCATCTGCCGGCCTGGCATGGTGCTATGATTGAATGGAGT
>JAJRWN010000107.1 GCA_024276745.1 Bacteroidota bacterium | reverse complement strand
TATCACTGGGATTTTTCTCTTGTTCCAATACGGACGAACAAGCAACAAAAAACAGGGATTTAACGCAAGCAAAAGTTAAAATTCAGGCGATGGAGGATGCTTACGCTGAAGCATACACGAATAAAAATGCAGAAGCCATCGCAAATTATTATGCCGAAGAGGCCGTAAGTATGCCCAATAATGCACCGGTTGTATCAGGCAAATCAGCCATTATAGATCGTTTTAAGGATGAATTGGAAAAGGATAGCAGTAGCAACAGCGAATCTTATGAAGTTATAGAATTGCTCCCGGCCGGTGACTATGTGATTGAAGTAGGGAAAAGCACCATTACCAATTCGAATGGTGAACAAAGCTACGGAAAATATCTATCGATTTTCAAGGAAGTGAACGGTCAATATTATTGCATCAGAGATATGTGGAACAGCGATGCTCCACCGCAAAACAGATAATTAATTAAGAACAAAGTAAACACAGGTGAAAAACGGATTTTAGTTTTTCACCTTTTTTTTTATAGTATGCAGCGACCGGTAGAAAAGTCGCTATAAAAAACTTATTGAAGAGATTTCAAAGCCTGTACGATATCTTCTACCGATGGTCTTTGTCGATAATCGGTATTATAATATATCCATTTCACAATACCCTGTTGATTGATGATATAGGTGGCCGGTACAGGTAGTATATCATCTTTATTACCATTAGCCGAACGGGTATGATTGATGGTAAAAGCATAAAAGCGGGGAACGGTTTCTTTAGACAGTTTAAAATCAACACCATAGGCTTTCATAATTTTGTACTTGTCATCATGCAGGATGCTAAAAGCGGCTCCGCTGATGCCAATCATTTTCCGGATACCGGCCGGTTTTTCTGGAGTAACGACCATTACATGAGCGCCCAAATTCAATATATCAAACAATGAATCCTGCAATTCGCTTAGTTGTTTTTGGCAATAGGGGCACCAATTGCCCCGGTAAAACATCAAAACCACAGGTCCGCTTTTTAATAAATGACCGGAAGATATTGCCCGGCCATTTTGATCCATTCCATTGATTTCCGGAGCCTTAGAACCTATTTTTAGATATTTTCCGGATTGTGCAGGTAATTCTTTTGCAATAGAAAAGGCAGCAAAAAATAGAGCTATTTTTGTTTTCAGTTTCATGGACAATAAAACCAAGCTCTTGATAAACTTGTTCAGTAAAGATATTGATTATCCAAAAATAGCTTGTAAAATATAGAAAAAGCCAATCGCCAAACCGGCACCTACCGGCAGGGTAACCACCCATGAAATCACAATATCGCGCACCATATTTAAATTCAGGGCGCTGATACCTCTTGCCAGGCCAACCCCTAAAACAGCCCCCACAAGGGTATGGGTAGTAGAAATAGGAAGACCAAGTTTTGAAGCAAAGATAATAGTAATGGCAGCGGCAAATTCGGCTGAGAAACCTCTTGTAGGCGTAAGCTCGGTAATTTTCTTACCAATTGTTTCTATTACGCGCCAACCCCAGGTAGCAAGCCCAATAACTATACCAATACCTCCTAATCCAAGTATCCAAAGCGGTACACTGGTTTTCATGGTAACGGCACCGGTTTTCAGTATCGATACCACAGCTGCCAAGGGACCGATAGCATTGGCTACATCATTGGCACCATGTGCAAATGCTACAAAACTGGCACTTAAAATTTGCAGATATACAAATATGCGTTCTACCTTTTTATAAGCCGGTATTTTCGATTCAGGTTTCAGTTCTTGTGAAACCTGTGTTTCCAAATCATCAATCTCTCCGATAACAGATTGTACTTTACTGCCTACGGAATGATTAGCCATTTTTTTTATTTTTCTCAGTTGTTTACGAGCTTTTTTTAAGTTTGAGATCAGCTCGGGAGACACTGCTTTCATTTGTTCGTACTGGCCATCATCCTCTTCCGATATTCGTCTTACAAGCAGATAACTGATTAAGGCGGCTAGCAATCCAACCATACTGGCTAAAGCCATGGCATTTCCAAAATTTAAATCCAGATGTAGGTTTTTTAATCCTTTGAAAACCAACACGAGTGTAAGCACAATAAAAACAAGAAACACAATAAAAGGAGTAATCCGTTTGGCTTGTCGAACCGGATGATCCGATAAAAAAATGACTCTTCGAAGGATACTGAAAATAGTAAAGGCAATAACCCCGCTTAATATAGGAGAAATCACCCAACTTGAAACAATAGAACCTACTTTGAGCCAATCTACGGCAGCAACTCCTCCTACTACGGCACCAAAACCTACAATAGCACCTACAATGGAATGAGTGGTTGATACCGGCCAGCCAAAATAAGTAGCAAATTGTAACCAGGTAGCGGCAGCGAGCAAAGCAGCCATCATACCGTAAACCAATACGTTCGGATTATCGGCAAACATATTTGGATCGATAATGCCTTTTCGCACCGTATCGGAAACATGAGAACCAACCAAAAATGCACCGGCAAACTCTAATACAGCTGCCAATATCACAGCACGCTTTAAAGTAAGTGCTCCACTTCCTACTGATGTGCCCATAGCATTGGCAACATCATTGGCACCGATACTCCATGCCATATACAAACCAAACAAAAGGGCGATAATCAGTAAAATTGTAATCTCCATGTATCAATTATTTTATTTCAAGCATCATTCGAACCCGGTAAGCCAGTTTTTCAGATAAATTGGATAATTGTGCTATTTCCTGTACCAATTGAATAATCAGTATAAATTCGGCAATGGCTACTTTTTGAGTATCCATATTATACAAGATTTTCATCAGCGTCCGTTGCAATTTGTCGGCTTCATATTCTGCAAATGCCACTTCCTCCACCATTTCATTCACCTTTACGGCTTCCAAACCCGAAAATGAAAATTCCACCAACTCATCAATTTGGTCAATAACTTTCCACACTCTTTCAAAAGCTTCATAATTTTTTGATAAAAATTCTGAAAAAGCATCCATGATTTCCGGATAAAGAATAATATTCCGGAAGGTGAGCAAAATGCCAATATCTTCGGCTTTGTCAGCCAGTGAATCTTGCAGGGTAAGTACTTCGAGGATATTGCTCCTGTGTACCGGTAAAAAGATACCTCTTGGTAAATTATTGCGTAATTCTATTTTAGTTAAATCGGCCGCATGTTCAAGTTTTGATATTTTTTTCGCAAGTTTGGCTATTCCGTCATAATCCCTGGCTTCAAGCAGGGTAAACAATTCTTTGGATTTTCTTACGCATTCGGTCACTTTTGCCATATGCGTTTGTAAGGGAGTAAAGGGTGATTTCCCGAATAACCTTCCTAATGTTGACATAATACAGGTTTTTCTTTTTAATCTAATTTTCAGCAATATTACAATTTGGGTAATTGCTTCTGTTAAATTATCCGTTTAAATTATCCACAAATTATAGCCCGATAGCATATCCGGCTTTAAAATTCTATCCGGTAATAGAAAATGGGTAAAAATCCCAGTTGATATTCTTCGCGTAAAGGGTCTTTCCCACCTACATACCGGATACTGAATATATTCCGGATATTAAACAAATTTACCAAATCCAATCCGATTTCATGAGTTACTTTTTCTGTATTTATTTTATAGCTAACCCGCATATCGGCTCTAAAATAAGGTTTCACTTGTAAAGTATTTCTTAGCGAATCGATAGGTACAGGTTCGCCCATTAGCTGCGAGGCTATGGTATCTATCGGGCTGTAATGTTTTCCACCGGCCATAGTTATTTTGGCACCAATTCCCAAATCGGTTTTATTCTTTTTGCCCAAATGAAATTCACGGGTTGCCAATAAATTAGCCACATAATTTGCATTAAAAGAGCTATTATGCAATTGACCGTTGCTGCCTCTGTATTTTGAATCGAACAGAGAACCTGAGAACATAATAAAATAATTTTGACTAAAGAATTTTTCCAGCGTTAGTTCGAGGCCATAATTACGTCCTGTTCCTTTATTGACCAAACTATCGGGAAAGAAGCGGTACAAATCTTCGCCTTCGTTGATCAACGAATAGGATGAACTTTTCCTTTCAACGGGTACATCAAACAAATGCTGGTAATAAGCTTCGATTTTCAAGTGCAGGTTTTGAGTAAAATATTTTTCAAAACCAGCAACAACATGATCAGATTTGATAAATCCTACATTCCGGTTGGGCTGGTTTATACTGCCGTTTGGCTGTTCGGTACCGGCAAAGTAAATATAGGTAGGCAACAGCATGCTATGACGGCCTATGCCAAAGCTCAATATCCGCTTGTTTTCAAGTGCCCAGCGAAAACCGGCCCTGGGTTCGATAGAATAACTATTATTCAAACTAAACCATTGAACATGAATTCCGCTATTGATTGTAAAGGCATCGGAAAATCGGAATTGCCATTGAAAATAAGGTTGTCCCAGTAAAGCATTGCCCCGGTAATGTAATCGTGAACTAAACCGCGTATCCACCGGACGGAAAACACTATCCATAAAATTAAAAACATAATTATCCAGATAGAAACCATAATTCAGGCTATTCCGGCTGTTTATTTTCTGATTGATTACCCATGAAGCTCCATATTTGGCTTGGTTCATCAAGTATCCTTGCGACATATAGATTGAATCAATCACATACAAACCGTTTTCTACATGGCGAACAATAAGATGAACATCATTATTGGTATGTTCACCGGAAGCACTTAGGGTAAAACGTACAAAAGTTTTGTCATTCAAAGAGCGTGTAATATTAAGTCCCATTACCCCCATTCGGGATTCAAAATGTTCATCCGAATTTTCATTGCCGTAAATATCATTGGGATTGGGTGTTTTTTGGGTGCTTTTCACCAAATCGACAAAGCTTTTTCCACCAATACCAAAAACCGATAGATTTGTTTTCCGGTTGATTGGAAAATTAGTTTTAAAGGAAAAATCCTGATAATAGGGTATGGCATCGGTACCGATATTAATACCCAGCTTGTTGATTACCGATAAAGTAGAATAGCGGTAAGCGGCAATATAACTTGAACCTTTTTTTCTAAAAACCGGTCCTTCGGCATCAGCTTCGGCACCCAGGATACCCAATTGAGCCGAAAATTCATGATTTTCATTATTGCCATTACGCATATTCAAATCGAAAACCCCGGAAATGGCATTACCATATTCGGCAGGAAAAGCGCCTGTTAAAAAATCGGAATTAGCCAATATATGATTATTAAGCATACCTACCGGTCCTCCGGTAGTACCGGCAACAACAAAATGATTTGGGTTAGGAATATTTACTCCTTCGCAACGCCACAAAAGCCCCAGAGGTGAATTACCCCGAATGATAATATCGTTGCTTGCATCATTATTGCCTACCACACCGGCATAATTGGATGCCATACGGGCAGGATCTCCTCTGCTGCCTGCATAACGATCGGTTTCATCAATGGAAAATACCCGGGCCGAAACCGAAGCAAGTTCATTCAGTGCTTGTCCTTTACGGCCCTGTCCTGATATGACCACTTCTTCAACCTGTTGCACCGATTCGTGCAAATCAAAATTAAGAATGGTTTGGCGGGATGAATTCACCACCACATCGGGTACTATCTGTGATAAATAGCCTAAAAAGGTAGCTTTAACCGTATAGCGGCCTACGGCTATGTGGTCTATTCGAAATTGTCCGTTTATATCGCTGGTGCTTCCTCCAATTAATACGGAATCGTGATAAACGGCTACGGTTGCTCCCGGTAAGGGTAATTTAGAATCAAACTCAATGACCGATCCACGAATGGTTTGAACAATTTTTTGTGCATTTAGAGGCCATGCCAATAAGGACAGAGTGATTATTCCGAATACCTGTTTTAAGTATAAATATTTTCTCAAGCCAGTATGTTTATTTAATATGTTTGGGTGAATAATAATTAAAATTCGATTCGATAATAGAATATGGGTAAAAATCCGATTTGATATTCTTCCTGCAAAGGATTTGTACCACCAACGTAGCGGATTTTATAGACATTCTTTATACCGAACAGATTCACCAAATCAAGACCAATCTCGTGGGTTACTTTTTTAGTGTTTAATTTATAATCTATCCTTACATCGGCTCTAAAATAATTACGAACAGATTTGGTATTGCGGAGCGCATCAATCATCACGGCATAGCCTACTAAATTTGAAGCGGCCGTATCAATAGGTGTATATCGTTTACCTCCGGCATAAGTAATTTTTCCTCCAATTTCAAAAATCGTATTGTTTTTCTTACCCCATTGAAATTCACGGGTGGCCAGTAAATTGACAATATATTTTGCATTGAATACGGTATTGTAAAGCATTCCATCGCTGGCAATATATTTTGAATCGAATAAAGAACCCGTAAGCATGGCAAAATATTTATTGCTAAAGAATTTTTCCAGGGTAAAGTCGATGCCATAATTTCTGCCTGTACCGGTAGATTGCAAACTATCCGGGAAAAAACGGTTTAATTCATCCCCTTCATTGAGGATAGAATAAGATGAAGGAGTTAGTGTTACCGGAATATTGAAAAGATGCTGATAATACGATTCCACACGCATATGCAGATTGCCACTGAAATAATGATCGTAGCCAAGTACAAAATGATCACTTTTGATAAAGCCAAGATTCACATTCGGTTGGCTGATGTCTCCTGAAGGAAGTTCCTTACCTGCAAAATAGATATAGGTAGGCAGTATCTGACTGTGCCTTCCAATGCCGAAGCTCAGAATATCGTGTTCGCTGGTTTGCCAACGCATGCCAATACGAGGTTCGATTGCAAAAGAATTATTCAAACCAAACCATTGTCCGTGAATACCGGTATTAAAGGTAAGGGTTTCGCTGGCCCGGTATTGCCATTGAAAATAAGGTTGAGCCAAAAGCCCGAAACCCTGATGATTGAGCCGGGTGATAAACGTATTTTGAAGCTTATTATAAATGCTGTCTTTAAAATTATACTGATACAAATCGTTGTAGATACCAAAATTAATGGTGTTTCTATTATTCACTCTTTTGTTGAGCACAAAAGATAAACCGTGTTTAAATTGAGTAAAACGATATCCTTGTGATGCATAAATAGAATCAATTACGAAAAGATTATTGGTAATATGCCTGACGACCAAATCAATAATATTGCTGGTTTGTTCTGCAGATGTGCTTACTGTTATTTTATAGAAAGTATTATTGTTAATAGAGTGGGTTACATTTAAACCGATTGCTCCCATTTTTGATCTAAAATGTTCATCAGAATCCTGATTACCATAAACATCGGTAGGGTCGGGAGCAAGCTGTGTGCTTTTAATAATATCTACACCACTCGAACCACCAATGCCAAATAAGGAAACATGCGTACGATTATTAACCGGAAGATTGATTTTGAAAGAAAGATCCTGATAATGAGGTACGGCATCGGTACCGATATTGACTCCCATGGCACTCACCATGGCTAAAGTAGAAAAACGATAGGCGGCCAGATAACTGGCACCGGAAGACCGGGATATAGGCCCTTCACCGTTCAATTCAAGACCGAGGAATCCCAACTGACCGGAGAATTCGTGTTGTTCGTTATTGCCATTACGAAGACTGAGGTCGAATACACCGGCAACACTATTGCCGTATTGAGCAGGAAAAGCTCCGGTATAGAAATCGGAATTGGTAAGCACATGATTATTCAAAATACCAACCGGACCACCGGTATTGCCGGCCACCCCAAAATGGTTAGGATTAGGAATATTCACATCTTCAATACGCCAAAGCACTCCCATGGGTGAATTACCCCGGATAATGATATCGTTGCTGGCATCATTATTACCAACCACACCGGCATAATTCGATGCCATACGGGCAGGGTCTCCCCTGCTGCCGGCATACCGGTCGGTTTCGTCAATCGAGAAAACCCTGGCTGATATTGAAGCCATTTTGTTCAATGCTTCTCCTTTTCTTCCTTCATCGGTTACAATAATTTCTTTAACCTGATGAATAGATTCCTGCAATTCAAGATTGAGTATGGTTTGACGTGCAGAGTTTACAATGACATCGGGAATTACTTCGGTTTCATAACCCATAAACGAAGCAATTACCGTATATCGGCCTACTTTAATACCATCAATTCTGAACCGGCCATTCTGATCGGTTATGTTTCCATCAATCAAATTAGAATCAAGATAAACCGCAACCGTAGCTCCGGGAAGCGGAAGTCGCGAGTCAGATTCAATAACATTGCCCCTGATTGTTTGAACAATTTTCTGACTTTGTGCCGTATATGTAATAAGCAGGATGAAGCATAAGTATAAAAATCTTTTCATAGCATAGGTTTTGGTGAAGTTTTAATATGTTCGGCATCCCGGCTGATGGCTTTTCGGTATTTAGATAAAATGGATTTGATATTTTCACTTTCTCCAAATAAATGTAGTGCATTCTGAGAAATTTTCGAAAAATTAAATAAATCTGAATGGTTTATAATCTGCTCAACAGCCTGAGCAATTTCTGTTTTATGATGTTGATGAATTAATATTCCGTTTCCGGAATGGATGATTGGCCGGGTCCAAATACTATCATTGCAAATTAATATTTTTCCGGCAAGCTGTGCTTGTTTTACTATTTCAAGGTCTTCGTATTTTTTCACCCAACAAACAACAATATTAGCCATTCTTAAAATTTCTGTGGTTTCCGGAAAGGCGGTAATCCTGTTGGCCTTGCTTTTATCTTCAAAGGAATCAATCAAGTTTTTTTTAGCTTTTCCTGCATCAACTATGATTTGAATGTCAGTATCCTTATCCATTGATTGCTCAATGCCGGAGCAAAGTGAATCTGCAAATCGATGGCCTGGAAGATAAATCAGTTTGTGCGAAACTGACCAGGCCGGATTATAGCGATATTGCCTTTCTACCGGAGTATATATTACAGTAGCACGGCTAAGGGCATCCCGCTTAAAAACCGGATGAGGAACAATGTTTATTCCGGAACCGGAATCATCAGAATTATTATGGCTTATTTGATTATTCTTGTCGGGGTAATAGCTTATTAAATAGGAAAGATTATAGTGTTTACACCAATACTTTGCTGCTGCTTCCGACCATAAAAAATGATGAATATGAACCAAATCGGGTTTACCGTGCAAGAAAAAATATTTTTTCAATAAAAAGCCGAGATATCGTTGAAACAAGGTACTTGAAAAATGTTTTACAGGAAAAATATTTATTCCTTCAATTTGATAAACCGGCACTCTTTCATCGATGTGACTTGATGCCCGGCCGGTTTTCATTATCAAATGCGGGTTGAAGATTGATTTAAAGGTATTGATATGAGGTGAAATAACTCCTGTTTGATATCCGGATGCAGCCAGTCCCTGAGCCAATTGTCTTAGCGCTTGACCTCTTTCCCTTTTATTCAGTGGATATTCATCAGAAATAAATAAAACGTGTGCCATAGAAACAGATCATTTCCTTTGGGCATAAATTCGTTCAATCATATCAACCACTTTCAATCCTTCGAGAGCATTGGTTGTTGCCCGTGAATTTCCTTGCAATGTATCGATTACATTTTCAATAATAAAATGATGATTGGCCGCACTGCCTTTATAGCTTCCGTAATCGTTGGGTGGATTAGCTGCAGGCAATTCGGGCTGTTGATAGTTTTCGATATGGCAATAGTCAATTTGCCCCATGTATTGACCGCCCACTTTCACCGTTCCTTTTTCACCGATTAAAGTAATGGAGCTTTCAAAATTTTGCCCCCATACCGATGTAGAATAATTGATTTCGCCCATTCCTTCACGAACAAAGTCAAAAATAATATGACCGGAATCTTCAAATTCGGTATTATGTTGATGATTAAAATTATCAAAACGTGCCTGTATATTTTTGATATCACCCAACAACCAATACATAATATCGATAAAATGGCTGAATTGAGTAAAAAGCGGTCCACCGTCTAAGGCCATGCTTCCTTTCCATGGGCTATTGGCATAATAATCATTTCCTCTGTTCCAATAACAATTCACTTGAACCATATAGATTTTGCCCAATCTTTTCCGGTCGATAATATCTTTGAGCCAGATTGCAGGCGGGCTAAAACGGTTTTGCATTACGATAAACACTTTTCGTGATTGATTAAGTGCTTCGGAAATCACTGTTTCGCAATCTGATTTATGTAAACCCATAGGTTTTTCGCAAACCACATGTACACCGTGTTTCAATCCGGCCAGCGAATGACGGGTATGCAAACCGTTTGGTGTGCATATATTCAATACATCGAAAGGTCCGGCTTGATTCAGCAATTTTTCGATAGAAGAGAAAAAAGGAACACCAAAATCATTGTTAGTCATATTGGCAAGTGAAGGTTCAATATCGGCAACGGCAATCAATTCGGCAGCAGGATGCTGTTGAATCATAGTTGCATGTCGTTTACCAATATGACCAAAACCAACTATGGCAAATCGTACAGGGTTCATAGATTAAAATTTGAGGGCATAAAGTTAACAATTGACCGGCATTGCAGGTATTTTTTTGACATCAGTTCAATTTTCGCCTAAAAGTTTTGTTAAAAAAACATTAAAATCAATCATTTGCAAATATCACCGGAAACAAAGGCATACTTTTGATTTTGACACATACAAAAGCCTGATATACAAGCGGATATTTTTCCTTCATCCATTTGGATTAGTTATAGTAGGTTATTCAAAGATTCACCCTTCCATAAGAAGACAGGTAGAGCAATAAAGCGTATGATAAATATTCAGTAACAGGCAGATTTATAAAATGCAATAAAAATATCTACTTTAGTGCAAGCATAATAAAACACAAAATTATTTTTTTATGAAGCATCAATGGATTATCGGTTTTTTTATACTTACTATGGCTTGTGCGCCTACACGCTATGTGAGGACATTAGATGAAAAGCAAAATGCAATTGGATTGAGCCTTGGAGGCCCAGTAATTGAATTTTCAGGATCGAAAATACCTTTACCTTTAAGTACATTAAGTTATGGTTATGGGTTTAAAGATAATCTTACATTATTCGGTAGCATACATCCTACAAGTTTAGCTTTTCATAATTTACAAACCGATTTTGGTGCCGTTTATAAATTTCGCGAACAAAGTGGATACGTTCCCTATGTATCGGGCACACTGGCAGGAAACCTGGTCATAGATCTGAACGATCCAGTAGTTAGATTTTGGCCCGAAGCTGATGTGAATTTTTCCTGGACTTACGGAAAAGGAAATAACTTTTTTTATACAGGATGTTCCAATTGGTTTGAACTGAGAAAAACCCGTTCGGGCGATCAGCCACAGATAGGCCGTTGGTTATTTAATCCACATATAGGTCATACTTTTATACATAAAAGCATGCAATATAATCTGGAAGTAAAATTATTGGCTCCATTTCGTTCGCATCAGAATGTATTCATACCCTGGCAAAGTATTACCGGAAGCACCGGAGCAACCGGAATTTATTTCAGCATCATTAAAACCTTTTAATCATGCGTAAACTAACTATCACACTACTTGCATTATTCAGTATTTTTTTTAGTGCCTGTTTGCAACTTGACGATTTGGCCTTTCCACGCGATAACAGTATAACAGCATATCTATTTGATAATTATACGGGCGACAGCGAACTGGCTTTACCGGCAAGCTATGATATTCCGCAAAACCTGATCAATTTAATAAGCTTAAACTCACAAGGTCCTGATGAAGCCGTACCCACAAAAATATATGCCGTTTATATTGGCGATACCAATACCATAGCAAACGACAGCATAATTGTTTATTGTCATGGGCAGTCAAACCACATGGATTATTATTGGACAAGAGCTAAGCTATTGGCCAGTACTGGTGGAAAAAACCATTATGGAGTATTGATGATGGATTATCGAGGATATGGCTTATCGGAAGGAACACCAAGTGAAGCAGGTATGAATTATGATGTGGAAGCCAGTCTCGACTGGCTGAAAGCTCATGGTTCTGATGCATCGAATGTGATCATGTATGGATTCAGTCTTGGGTGTATTCCAGCCATTAATACAAGTGCTTATTACGATGCATTCAAACCAAGCAAATTGATTATTGAATCACCCCTGGCCAGTGTAGATAATTTAACGGAAGAATCAACGGTAATTAATGTTTCAGCATCATTTGTAGTAACACTGAAATTTAATAATGCAGAACATATCAAAGATGTACAACAAGATTTATGTTGGTTTCACGGTGAGAATGATGATTATGTAAAAATCAGCAATGGCGAATTGATTTATAATAATTATCAAGGCCCCTACAAAGAAGCACATCGCATTCCAGGTGCTTATCATGGACATCACGGAGTACCCGAAACCATGGGATTGAGCAACTATCTGGATGTGGTTTATAAATTTATTATTCGATAAGGAATATTAGTGTTCGTTTCCTTTTTCGTCATGAACATGATGATGTTCGATTTCTTGCTTTGTAGCTTTCCGGACAGATAATATTTTGCCTTCAAAGTATAAATCTTCACCGGCTAAAGCATGGTTAAAATCCATGGTAACTAGATCATCTTTGATTTCTAAAATTTCGGCTTCAAAAACCTGTCCGTGAGGATCTTCCATAAATAGTCTTTGTCCTAATTTCAGATAATCATCGGCTTTTTCACCTTCTTTTTTGAAAACCTCGATAGGTACTTGCTGAATAGAATCGGGATTTGGCTGTCCATAGGCATCATCGGCTTTGAGGCTGATTTTAAAATCATCACCTGTTTTTAACCCGTAAAGTGCTTTTTCAAAATTAGGCAGCAAAATACCTTCGCCACATAAGAATACAAATGGATTATCTACATCAATAGATTCAATAAGGCGGCCATCTTTTGCATTTTCATGCAATTCAAAAACCATACTGACTACACAATGTTTCGATATTTTCATAAGAATGAATAAGGTAGATTGATTGATCTGACAGTTACAATAATAACAAGAAAATTTGTACTAACAAGCGCTTACAATAAAGTATGGATTGTGTAAGTCTTTTTTATTATACAATAATTCATTTCCTGATGGATATTCAGAAATGCTGGCACCGGCAGCTTCAGCGATAGCATGGCCGGCTGCAGTATCCCATTCCATTGTAGGCCCCATTCTCGGATATTCATGAGCTTTACCGGCAGCGACAAGGCAAAATTTCAAAGAAGAACCGGCACTGATTATTTCAAAGGAATCAAAATCACGGGTTCTCTGCTTTATATAGCGATCAAATTCTTTTGACGGATGTGAACGGCTACCGGCCATAATCAGTTTTTCTTTTCCGGGCACTTTTGCCTGCAAAATACTTTTTGTTCCGTTTTTATCAATGCACCAAGCTCCCTCTCCTTTCCGGCCAAAATAGGTTTCCTGTGACACGGGTACATAAATGATTCCCATAACCATCCGGTTTTCTGCTGCTAAGCCGATGTTTACCGTAAACTCACCATTTCGCTTAATAAATTCTTTGGTACCGTCCAGTGGATCAACAATCCAGCAATATTTCCAATCTTTTCTTTCGTTAAAGGCAATTTCACGGTTTTCTTCAGAGATAATGGGAATATCAGGAAAATGCTTCGATAAAGCGGCATTGATTACATCGTTCGATTTTTTATCGGCTATTGTCAATGGACTTTGATCAGATTTAAATTCAACCTCAAAATCTTCCTGTTGATATACTTGCATGATAGCATCACCGGCTTTCTGCACTATATGAATCAATATGTCCCATTCAATTTCTTGATACATTGAGGTCATTTTTTATTAATAAAGCTGCAAATATAGAATGAAATGTCCACTAATGCGATTAATAAATTTTTTGAAATCATTAAGTGACAAAAGTCACCATGCCTATTGATTAGAATCATTTAAAGCCGGCCGGGTTCAAAATAAGTTTGTTATAATTCTCAGAGAGAGGTGGGTACCTATAACAACATGCTTATTGCTTTAGATTTATCAGAAATGGATAACCGGCTGATGAATTACATAAATGCTATGCTTAAATCAATAGCTATCAAAAGGTTATCTTTCATTTACATAGAAAAGCCCCCCAAAGTTCCATTTACAATAAACGAAACAAATATACAGTCAGACGCAGAGAACAAGTCGCATGCTTCATTGTTAAAGGAGCAAATTGACAAATATTTAAATCAACATTTAAATATTTCAAAAGAAACAGAAAGGGAATTGTTTGTAGAAACAGGATCACCGGCCGTTCAAATATTACGATGGATAGATACACATAAACCGGATTTATTAATCGTAGGCCGGAAAGATATTTCGAAAGGCAGCGGCATTACGGCCGGAAGAATTGTGCGTAAATCATCATGCTCTGTATTATTGGTACCCGAGAAAGAGACTTCATCATTTGAGAATATACTGGTGCCGGTAGATTTTTCAATTTCTTCAACCCATAGTATAAAAGAAGCCTACCGTTTTGCAAGTGAACTAAATGGAGGCTATATGATTTGCCAGCATGTATATTATCATCCACCAACCCTGAATTTAAGATTAAATCGTAGCCCTCGTGAATTTCAATCAATCGTAAAAAACAAATTTGACGGGATTTTTAAAGAATATTTTAAGCGTAATAATATTCCCGAAGAAAAAATCATAATTAGTTTAGTAGAAGATAAAAAGAATAAGCCGGCAAGGGCCATCGTAAAGTATGCAAAGAAGCACAGGATGGATATGATTATCATGGGAGCTAACGGCCAATCGAAACATGAGCTGATTCATTTGGGCAGCATCACAGAACGGATAATAGCATATAACTATACTATTCCATTACTTGTAATTAAAGAAAAGGGGTAATAAAAAGCTATGTATTACGCAATTAGAAATAGAAAAGCTGACCGGCAGATTCAGAAATTTGAGCATAATTTATGGTTACACGACATAAATTATAAGACCGAAGAGATTGCAATGTACAAGCTGCAATTGGATAAAATATACAGCATAAGTGATCGAAATAAACTATATGCTCAAACCAAAAAATACCGCACACTGTTGAACCGGCAAATAGAAGTATTGCAAAGTCTTAAAACCAGCATATTGAATCATGAACAAGAAATTCAAGATGCTTATTATACTGCAAAGATTGAAGAAGATCATGCCGGTTCGAGAATGGCTATTGAATCATATGAAAAAATATACCGGGAAATGATACAAGAAGTAAAACATTTTCTTGTAGATACTTGGATAGAGCAAAATGGATAACCAATCATTTTGCAATTATTTCTCTGAAAATAATTAAAGAAAAGGAAAGAATGACAAACTACAAAAGAATATTGGTTGCGCTCGATTTGAGTTTAATGGACCGATCTATCATTAATTATGTAAGTTTTTTAAGTAAATGGATCGAACCGGATAAGATTTACTTTATTCATGCAAAAGACTCTCCTGAAATTACAGGAATGATGGAAGGTTTGGATTTAGATTTAATATTGCCAAATGACAATGAATTAATACAGGAACTCAAAGAAGAAGTTGAACAATTTTTTGATATATCAGATGAAATTGATATTGAATATGCTATAAAATCTAATTCACCGGCAACAGAGATACTGGATTTTGCCAGCAGTAAAAATATTGATTTGCTCATAGTAGGCAAAAAACAAGAACTGAAAGGAAAAGGAATTGCAGCCCAACAAATTGTAAGAAGAATACCTTGTTCGGTAATATTTATACCGGAAAAACCAAAAATGCGATTGAACGAAATATTTGTATGCAATGATTTTTCAAATTTTGCCAAATTAGCCATGGGGGAAGCCATCATGCTGGCACAAATTAATGCTGATGTCACTATTTTTTGCGAGCATGTATTCCATATACCTGATAAAAAATACCGGCCTGACATGAGTACAGCGGCATTCAAACAACTCATGCTTGATCACAGTACTAAGAAATATAATGAATGTATCTCGGAAATTGATACAAAAGATGCACATATTACACCATTGTTTACGCCTGATAATGATTGGCCGCTGGTTCAGGTTATTAAAGATATGGCACACCGGAAGCATGTAGATTTAATCATCATCGGATCAAAAGGCAAGAGTACGGAATCGACCATTTTTATTGGCACAACAGCTGAAAAAATGACTCGTATTGATTTTGGTTGTCCCCTGTTGATTGTAAAAAAGAAAGAAGATGAATTTAATTTCGCCAATATAATGAAGGCCGGATCCGATCTTTGATGAAGCACATCTTATTTCCCACTGATTTTTCCTTAAACTCGACAAATGCTTTGGTCTATGCTTTAAAATTTGCCAATGCCTTAAAGTCGGAAATCACGCTTTTTCATGCATTTAATCAAAATGAACCACCGCTACATCAATCGTTTCCTAATCAAAAGCTTAGTCGGGAAACACTTACTGAGGCTATAGAATTCACCATAAAAGAATCACTTTTTGAAGTTATTCATCATGTAAATGCTAACACCTTTACCGATAAATCTATTCATTATAAAGCAGGTGCCGGAAACCCGGTTGCAGAAATCATGAAAGCAATTGCTACCCATAAATATGACTGTGTCATGATGGGTGCCCGGGGAATAAGACCAGAAGCAGAGCAAATGCTGGGATCGGTTTCGGCAACACTCATACAATTAAGCAAAATACCAGTATTGGTAATACCCCCTGATGCTTGTTTTGAATCGGTAAAACACATGGCATTGATAGACGATCTTGGATTATTGACAAACAAAGCAATTGATTTTCTGGCTGTCTTTGATCAACAGTTCCATCCAAAACTAAGTTTAATTCATATGGCTACCGATGAAAAGAGCATGGAATCATTTCGAATGAACAATTATCACAACACAATATTAAAACTTAACCGCTTCCATGATGTTGAATTAAAATTACTGCAAAACAGCAAAGTAGAAGACGGTGTAAACCAATTTGTAAATAATACTTCAACAGATTTAATTTTTGTATTAAATCATAAAGGCATTTTAATACATACTGCTTTCGGAAAAACCAGAGGTCGTGATTTAACCTTTCAAACCAAAATTCCGGTATTTACCATCAATGCATGATCAAAAAATAATCCGCAGTATCAACCCACTTTAAAGCCGGCAATGTAAATTTTATTATATCTCGATTATTAGCCACGATTCTACTTTGAATACTTCGGGCGAATCGTTATTTTTACAAATCTTGAAGTAACCTATGAAGTTTTCACCACCTGATTGTGAGCATTGTAAAGCCAGAAAAGATAACCTCTTTCATTTTTGTCATTTAGAGGAGCTGTACGAATTGGATAGTCGTAAAAGCTGCATGAAATACAAACGTGGACAGATTATTTTTCAGGAAGGATCAAACCCCATGGGATTGTATTGCATCAACCAGGGAAAAATCAAATTATATAAATATGCTTCAGACGGGAAAGAACAAATTATTAGAATTGTAAAACCCGGTGATTTTTTAGGTTATTCTTCATTACTCTCCAATACGGTATATCCGGCATCGGCAGCTGCACTCGAAGAATGTGTTGTATGCATGGTTCCAAAAGATACCGTACATCAATTATTCAGAAATAACGAACGCTTTTCGGAAGGACTTATCAATTTACTTTCCTCATCGCTTGACGACAGCTACCGGAAAATTGCAGATATGGCCTATAAACCGGTAAGAGGCCGTTTAGCGGAAGCACTTTTGCTACTGCAATCTACTTTTAGAGATGAAAACAATCCGGATGGCATTGTTGCAGTGACACGGGAAGATTTGGCATCATTGGTAGGTACGGTAAAAGAAACGGCTATCAGGATATTAAAAGAATTTAAAGACAGCCATATTATTGAAACCGATAAGACTAAAATAATTATTAAAAAGCCTCAAAGTTTGGTTCAAATATGTGCATTATACGATTAGAAAATACTCCTTTTTTTCTGACCTGTTTCGCGTAAATAATGATGCAAACTATCTTTCCAATCGGGTATTGATAATCCAAATTTAGTTTTGATTTTTGATTTATCAAGAGCAGTATTCACCGGTCTTTTAGCCGGCATAGGATACTCGGCCGAACTTATTGCTACGAGTTTAGCTTTCAACCCGGCTGTTTCAAATATTTCACTAGCAAAATCATACCATGATATAACACCTTCATTGCTGTAATGATAAATACCACCTGAATAATCAAATTCCGGATGCATCATTAAATCAAGCAAAGCAGCAGCCAAATCGGCTGCATAGGTAGGATTACCAAACTGATCGTGTACCACTCTGACTTCGTCACGGCTTTGCCCAAGACGAATCATGGTTTGGATAAAATTATTTCCATTTTTTCCATATAACCAAGAGGTTCTGATGATATAACAAGAAGGATCATTGGCCATAGCAAGCGCTTCACCCTCAAGTTTTGTTTTCCCGTAAGCATTCACCGGATTCAATGTATCTGTTTCGGTATAGGGTCGATCTATCAGCCCATCGAATACAAAATCGGTAGATATATGGATTAATTTTGTATTGTATTTACGGCACAATTCAGCCAAATAAGCAACCGCAGTTCCATTAACTGCCAATGCTTCATCATATTCTGATTCAGCCCGGTCAACAGCAGTATAGGCTGCTGTATTAATGCAATATTGAATAGGCTTTGAATCAAAAAGATTTTGTAGTTCCTGCTTGTCTGTAATATCTAAAGTTTCCTGATCAAGAAAAAGAAATTGATAGCCCGGATAATCATCGGCAATATCTTCGATGGAAGAAGCTAACTGACCACCTGCACCGGTAACAAGTATAAGAGGAATATCGTCATCCATGAAATATAAAATTTTTTTCGGCTTTTGCAAGATAAGGCAATTTCATATCTTTTTCAGAAACAATTCTTTTTGAATTTTCTATTCTCCAATCGATATGCAGTCCGGGATCATTGTGATGAATACCTCTTTCAGCTTCTTTATGATAATAATTACTGCATTTATAGAAAAATATTGCCTCCTTCGAGAGTACCGAAAAGCCATGAGCAAATCCTTCAGGAATGAATAACTGTTTATGATTTTCTGCCGATAATAGTATTTCAAATTTCCGGCCATAGCTTTCAGAATTTTCTCTGATGTCAACCACTACATCCAGGATTTTACCCTGAACAACACGTACCAGTTTGGCCTGAGCATAAGGTTGCAGTTGATAATGCATACCCCGAATGGTTCCATACTCCGATTTGGATTGATTATCCTGAACAAAATGACTGATGATTCCAGCCTGTTTTAAATATTTTTCATGATAACTTTCCATAAAATAGCCCCGGCTGTCATAATATACCTGGGGTGAGATAATGAGCAATCCCGGAATATCGCATGTTTCTATTTTAAAAGGCAAATTATAGTAGTTTTTTATTTAATAATATATTGTTATTCATCGCCAATTTAAGGTATTTTGAATTCAGTGTATTGCTTAATAATTCTAATTGACGGATATTATGTAAATCGGTAGCCATAAAATCAATCAAACCTTTTTTAAGCAAGCTTTCAGATATATGTTTATTTTCAGATTTATATAAGGCTGCTATCGACAAAATATTCATTTGCAGCAAAGCACCGGTATCCTTTATTTCCTGATAGGCATTAAGTGATTCGGAATGCAAGTAAGCATAGCGTTCGGCATGGGCCAAAACAGGTTTGTATCCTCCCGAACATAGCTTAAAAATTACTTCATTCAGATTTCTTGGTTCGTTCACGTACGACAGTTCGAACAATACATATTTATCTTCACCAAAAGATAACAATTCATCATTTTCAATAGCATTTAAAAATCCTTCATCAAGAAAATATTCGGCAGCTGCATCAATTTGTATTTCAATTTCTTCTTCTTTTAATCTGATTTTGAGTTCATTTAGTTTCTCAGAAACAATGGCAGCAGTATTCGAAAAGCCGTCAATCATGAAATGGGGAGTAGTAATAAGCCTTGAAAATCCAAGTTTAACCAATCCCTTTATCATGCTAATGGAATCGTCCATATTAACCGACCCATCATCAATACCGGGTAATAAATGAGAATGCATATCGGCACCGAGAAAGCTGAAATCTTCCAGTCCCTGTTCCGTTTGTCCAAAAAGTTTATGCAGCCAAGAAACAGACATCATCAAGATAGTTTCAAAGCTTTAAAATAATTAAAAGTTATTTGCAAACCGGTTTCAAAATCTACCGATGCATGATAATGCAATATATCGCTTGCTTTCTTGATACTGGCCAAACTATTTTTTATATCACCTATTCTATGAGGCCCCGAAACGGCAGGGAATTGTTTTTCTGATAAAGTATTGATTAAGCGATGAAGTATATTCACCGAATAGCTTTTGCCGCAAGCAACATTAAACATTTCGGCACCGGCTGTTTGATCTTGAGCAGCGAGGGCCAGCACATTAGCCTGAACGACATTTTCGATAAAAGTAAAATCGCGTGATTGATTACCATCACCATGAATAATACTTTGCCGGTTTGATAATGCATTTTTGATAAACAAGGGGATTACTGCGGCATAGGGTCCGTCAGGGTCTTGACGGGGTCCGAAAACATTAAAGTATCGAAGCCCTTTAATATTCAATCCGTAGGTTTTGCCAAAAACTCCGGCAAACAATTCATTGGAAACTTTGCTTGCTGCATAGGGAGATAGTACATTACCGGTATGGTTTTCTGTTTTAGGCGAATCGGTATTATCTCCATAAACCGAGGAGGAAGATGCAAAAACGATTCTTTTGATTCCGGCTTGTTTGGCGGCAGTAAGCATATTCACAAAACCTCCGGCATTGACATCATGTGTAGTCACCGGGTCATTAACAGAACGGGGCACCGATCCCAAAGCAGCCTGATGACACAGCAAATCCATTCCCCGGCAAGCATTATGGCAAACTTCTATCGAACGGATATCACCCTCCATAAATTCAAATGCAGGGAATTTTAAAAAACTTTCAATATTTTTTTTATAACCGGTAGAAAGGTTATCTAAAATCCGTAGTTTTTTAACACCGTGTTTCAGCAAATACTCTGCAATATTAGATCCTATAAAACCGGCACCACCACTGAGTAATATATTTTTATTGCTAAGATCGGCAAAGGGCTTTTCGTACATATTATCTGTTTTGGTATTGCTTTTCGTAGTATGCCTGATAAAGTCCCGAGGTTACATGATCGAGCCATTGGGTATTATCCAAATACCACTTTACCGTTAAGCGAAGACCTTCTTCAAAATTTAAAGAAGGTTTAAAGCCTAAGGTTGAAGCCAGTTTACCGGCATCAATAGCATAACGTCTATCGTGGCCGGGGCGATCTTTGACATAAGTAATCAGCTTTTCGGCACTTCCGGCACTCCGGTTTAATTGCTCATCACAAACTTGGCATAATAAACGAATAAGATCAATATTTTTCCATTCGTTAAAGCCGCCTATATTATAGGTTTCGCCCGAAACGCCCTTGTGAAAAATCAAATCAATAGCTGCTGCATGATCTTTTACCCAAAGCCAATCGCGTGTGTTGGCTCCGTCACCATAAACCGGTAAAGCTTTATTGTTTCTAATGTTATTGATAAATAGTGGAAGTAATTTTTCCGGAAATTGATTGGGTCCGTAATTATTCGAACAATTTGATATAATATAAGGCATTCCGTAGGTATCGCCATAAGCTCTTACAAAATGATCGCTTGAAGCTTTTGATGCCGAATAGGGTGAATGCGGATCGTAAGGTGTTTGCTCGGTAAACATACCCGTTTCGCCCAAGGATCCATAGACTTCGTCTGTCGATACATGATAAAAGAGTTTACCGTTCCAATCGTTTTTCCAATATTTTTTGGCTACCTGCAACAATACAACGGTACCCAACACATTGGTAGTAAGAAAATCCAGCGGATTGCTGATTGAACGGTCAACATGCGATTCGGCAGCCAAATGAATCAGGGCATCAAATTGATATTTTTGAAAAAGTTGATCGACAATTGCTTCATTACGAATATCTCCTTTGACAAATTTATAATTTGGAAATGTTTCGATATCCAGCAAATTTTCAAGATTCCCGGCATAAGTCAGCAAATCTAAATTGACAATTTGATAATCAGGATATTTATGTAGAAAATGCCTGACTACATGACTGCCTATAAATCCGGCTCCACCGGTTATTAATATTGATTTGCCCATTATTTTATCATAAGGACCAATAGTCCATTATTTTAATTTTATCTTTAAAGATACCTTTTATATCAATCAAAATACATTTGCTGTTTGACCATTTTAATAAATCCTGTTCGTTGAGCTTCATGTAGGGTTTATGATTCACCGCCACAATAATGGCATCATAGTTATCGCCCGGTTCAGGTAATAATTCATATCCATACACTGCTTTCACTTCCTGCGCATCGGCATAGGGATCAACAACATCGAGATGAACCGAAAAGTCTTTTAATACACCAATTAAATCAGCAATTTTTGAATTTCTGATATCACTTACATTTTCCTTAAAGGTAGTGCCCATCACCAAAATTTTTGAATCCCGGATATTTTTGCCTGATTTCATGATGTGCTGAACCGTTTTGGTAGCCACATATTCAGCCATGGCATCATTAATTGCTCTTCCGCTTAAAATTACTTTAGGCGTATATCCGAGAGCCGTTGCCTTATAGGTAAGATAATAGGGATCTACACCTATGCAATGGCCACCTACCAAACCGGGTTTGAAGGGTAGGAAATTCCATTTGGTACCGGCAGCTTCCAATACATCGGCAGTATTGATATCGAGCAAATCAAAAATCTTTGAAAGCTCATTCATTAGGGCGATGTTTAAATCGCGCTGTGTGTTTTCTATGATTTTTGCTGCTTCTGCCACTTTGATCGATGGAGCTTTGTGAACACCGGCCTGAACCACGAGTTCATATACTTTTGCTATCAGGTCTAAAGATTCTTCATCACATCCGGATACCACTTTTGTAATGTTTTCCAGGGCATGCTCTTTATCGCCCGGGTTGATTCTTTCTGGAGAGAAACCGGCTTTAAAATCTTTGATAAATTTTAATCCGCTTTCCTGTTCCAGCACCGGCACACAATCGTCTTCGGTACATCCCGGATAGACGGTAGATTCAAAAACCACATAATCGCCTTTTTTTAAGTTTTTTCCTACGCTTTTCGAAGCGGAAAGTACGGGGTTCAGGTTAGGAACATTGTGTTCATCAACCGGTGTAGGAACAGCTACAATAAAGAATTTTACATCTTTCAGATCATTTTCATTGGCAGTAAACAGCATATTTTTTCCTTCAAAAGCTGCTTCATCCAATTCATTGCTGGGATCTATATGATTTTTCATTTGCTCAACCCGCCCGGCATTGATATCGAAACCGACTACATTAATTTTTTCGGCAAATGCCAAGGCAATCGGTAAGCCTACATATCCCAAACCGATAACGGCCAGTTTTTCGTTTTTCCGGATTAATTCGTCATACAAACTCATAACTTAACAACTTCATTATTTTTCAATTGATATTTTTCACCACTTTCGGGGCAAGTGGCCATATTCTCTGCATCGAACTGCAAGCGATGGCCATACTCGCTCATCCAGGCCACCTGATGAGCAGGATTGCCAAGCACAAGCGCATAATCCGGAATATCTTTGGTAACAACAGCACCGGCACCCACAAAGGCAAAACGTCCGATACTATGTCCACATACGATAGTGGCATTAGCACCTATAGTTGCGCCTTTTTTTACTATTGTTTTAGCATATTCCCCACTCCGGTTCACTGCACTTCGGGGATTAATCACATTAGTAAAAACCATGCTTGGTCCCAGAAAGACATCATCTTCGCAAACTACACCTGCATACACCGAAACATTATTTTGAATTTTTACATTATTGCCTAAAATCACTCCGGAAGC
Source organism: Bacteroidota bacterium (assembly GCA_024276745.1). Classification (GTDB taxonomy): domain Bacteria; phylum Bacteroidota; class Bacteroidia; order Chitinophagales; family S012-47; genus JAJRWN01. The sequence continues at coordinate 3,053 of JAJRWN010000107.1, read as the reverse complement.
GATGAATACATTTTGACCGATATTGCAGTTTTGACCGATAACGGCATTTTTCATAATATGGCAAAAATGCCAAATCTTGCTGCCACTACCAATTTGACAACCGGGGTCTATAAAAGAAGATTCATGTGTAAAAAAATCATTCATCTTTTTATATATTTTTCAAAATTATGGGCTTTGTTATACCAATCTTTTTCAGGGATAGATTTAAAATATTCGTAGGTAATTTTAAGCCCGTCAGCTCTTTTTACAAGTGGTTTCCAGGCTAATAACTTTTTAGCCAGACTAATGTCGGGTTGTCGTTGTTTTGGGTCGTCAACCGGCAAATCTTTTTGTATTATTTTTTGATTACTGCCGGTAAGTGCAATTAATTCACGGGCAAAATCCATAATAGAAATTTCATTCGGATTTCCTAAATTAACCGGTTGGTAATAATCGCTCATAAGCAATTTAAAAATACCTTCAATAAGATCGTCAACAAAACAAAAAGACCGGGTTTGGCTACCGTCACCAAAAACGCTTAAATCTTCGCCTCTAAGCACCTGGCCGATAAATGCCGGTAAAACCCTTCCGTCATTCAGGCGCATGCGTGGTCCATAGGTATTAAAAATGCGTGCAATTCTGGTTTCTACGCCATGAAACCGATGATAGGCCATCGTAACGGCTTCCTGAAAACGTTTGGCTTCATCGTACACGCCTCTTGGACCAATCGGATTTACATTTCCCCAATAAGATTCGGTTTGAGGATGCTCCAGGGGATCGCCATATACTTCGGAGGTAGAGGCTACTAAAATTCTTGCCGATTTTGCTTTTGCAAGACCAAGCAAACGCAGCGTTCCCATGCTTCCGACTTTTAAAGTTTGTATAGGGATTTTTAAATAATCGATAGGACTGGCAGGGCTGGCAAAATGCAGAATATAGTCCAAAGGACCCGGTACATGCACAAAATTTGTTACATCGTGGCGATAAAAAGTAAATTGAGGATGGCTGAAAAGATGCTCGATATTCTTTAAATCACCTGTTATGAGATTATCCATACCCAAAACGCGATAACCTTCCCTGATGAATCGATCGCATAAGTGTGAGCCTAAAAATCCGGCTGCTCCTGTTATCAGTATGCTTTTCATTTATTTCGCTTCAATAGTTTGCCGGCCAATACTGAAATAATAAAACCTTCTGTTTTTCATTTCTTTCAAATCGTAGAGATTTCTACCATCAAAAATAGCCTTGTTTTTCATCAGTTTAGCCATTTTAGAAAAATCAGGTGTTCTGAACAGGCTCCATTCTGTTGCAATAATCAAAGCATCAGCATTTTTGAGAATGCTATACTGATCGGTTCCATATTCAATATCAAAATTAAATTGTCTTTTTACATTATCCATAGCTTCGGGATCGAAAACACGAATATTTGAATTTTTCTTGATTAATTTTCTAATCATTTCCAATGCCGGAGCTTCTCTGATATCGTCAGTTTCGGGTTTGAAAGCCAAGCCCCAAATGGCAATTGTTTTATTATTCAAATCACCAAGATAAAATTCAAGCCGTGGTATAAGAGCTAATTTTTGCCGGTGATTAACTTCCATTACCGCATCGAGAATCTGAAAACGGTAGCCGGCTTCTTTACCGGATTTTGCCAATGCCTGCACATCTTTCGGAAAACAGCTGCCTCCGTATCCGATTCCGGCAAACAAAAAGCGTTTTCCTATTCTGGTATCGGAACCGATGCCAATGCGGACACTATCAATATCGGCACCTACTTTTTCACAGAAATTAGCTATTTCGTTCATAAATGTAATTTTGGTAGCCAAAAAAGCATTGGCAGCATATTTGGTAAGTTCGGCTGCCCTGATATCCATAAAAAGAATTGGATTTCCTTGTCTGACGTAAGGCTTATACAGCCTTTCCATCCATTCACGTGCCTGATCGCTGTCGACACCAACCACTACCCGATCGGGTTTCATAAAATCGTCAACGGCATAACCTTCGCGCAAAAATTCAGGATTCGACACGACATCAAAATTGCATACCGCATTTTCTGCAATTGTATTCATTACTTTTTCGGCCGTACCTACGGGTACAGTGCTTTTGTCAACAATAACTTTATAGTCTTTAATAAGTTTCCCAAGATCGGCAGCTACTTTCAATACATAACTTAAATCGGCCGAACCATCTTCACCGGGTGGTGTTGGAAGTGCCAGAAAGATGATAGCAGCATCTTCTACAGCTCCATCCAGTTTGGTCGTGAATGTAAGTCGTCCGGCTTTAATATTCCGCTCAAATAAAACATCAAGATGTGGCTCATAAATGGGCAGTTTTCCATGCTTGAGCATTGTTACTTTCGATTCGTCAATATCTACACAAATCACATGGTTTCCGGTTTCAGCGAGGCAAGTTCCTGTGACTAATCCTACATATCCGGTACCGACTACTGCAATATTCATTTTTTTTAGCTTTTAGTAAAAAAATCTATGATTTTATCAATAATAAACATTTGTTGATTTTCATCAAGTTCGGTATGCATCGGAAGGCTTAATACTGCCCCGGCAAGTGATTCACTTACAGGGAAATCTCCTGTATTAAATCCAAACTTTCTATAGGCTGCACTTAGGTGCAAGGGTACCGGATAGTATATCATGGACGGGATATTGTTTTGCGCCAGGAATTCCTGCAATAAATTTCTGTCCTTTTTTACCAGTATGGTATATTGATGAAAAACATGCCGGGCATATTTTGCACGGTAAGGTACTTCAATCATTGGATGGCCGGCAAGCCCTTGATCATATCGTGCAGCAGCCAATTGTCTTTTTTTATTGTATTCATCAAGATAGCGAAGTTTTACATTGAGTATAGCCGCCTGTATCGAATCAAGTCTGGAATTCACACCAATTTCATCATAATAATATCTTCTTCCCGAGCCATGATTACAAATTATTCTTGCTTTTTCAGCCAGTTCAGAATCATTGGTAAACAGCGCACCGGCATCGCCAAAAGTGGACAGATTTTTTGAAGGATAAAAAGAAGTGCATCCAAAATCACCAATGGTTCCGCTTTTTATC
>JAJRWN010000106.1 GCA_024276745.1 Bacteroidota bacterium | reverse complement strand
CTGAAGTAAGGATGTACCGTGGCCCAGGCGGTAGAACTACCATGACCAATATAAAATACCCAGCTTCTGCCTTCTTCAAGACTGCTTTTTACATTTTCCAGCGTGTTTTGATTGGTAATATCCCGGTAATCATCAACATACTGCATACCATGATTTAGAAAATATTGACGCATTTGAATGCCATGTTGATTATCAAGTCCGTCATTACTGCTGATTACCATGGCTTTATCATACCAGTTATTGGTGTAAAGCACAGGCGTTTTTTCATAGCTGATGAGTTTTCTTACGTAAAGGCCGCATGCTTCTTCCGTATTGACTGAAAACCGGCCTATGCTGATATCCGGCAGGTAATTCCCCGTGTCAAGAGTAGTATAATAATGGTCGGTTAATGTATTATTGATACCATAATATGGCGGAAGCAGATTGTAATCGCCAACCAAAATCACATAGTCTAAACCGGCCGAATCCTGCCAGGCTTGCATGATCCGGTTTTTTATAATTTGTGGGCTTAAAAATCCATGCAATTCTGATGTTAATACCAGCTTTGTGTTAATCCCTTGTTGCTTCTTCCAATCGATAAATGCTTGAATGGAATCGGCAAAACGGTCGGCTGCAATAACAAGCATATTCGGTGCTTTTTTAGTGGCTTTCCCCGATCTGCCTGTCAATGGTGTTTTATTGATGAAGATGCCTTTTGGCAAATGATCGCTACGCTTCAAACTTACATCCTGAGGCTTTTGAAAATGTATTTCTATTTCGGCTTCTTTAATCAGTGTCCAATGCCGGTTTTCTGCATTGTATTGAAGCGGATAGCATAAAATGTTCATTGCATCCACTCCGAAAAGTTTTGTTGTAGGTACGCAACGTGCAAATATTCCTTTTTGGAAATCATCGGCATATTTGAAATGATTGTTTTGATTAAGCACATTTGAATCGTCAGGATTTCTGCTCATTGGCCTCGTAACTTCTGCCATTGTTATAGATCCGAGATTTTCAGATTTGATAATCCGGGTGCTGCAAACAGCCGAATTTTGGCTGGCCAGGGCAAGCCATGCCGAGACGATGGGAATCAATGGCGACCCGCTTAAGCTGCTTTGGCCTGCCCCCTTGATTGTGATTGTACTAAATTCATCTTTTGTGATGTTGTAATCATCAAGATAAAAGTGTATGCGTACACTTCCGGATTGCCAATTATCGATCTTGAAATGATACGCATTTTGACCCGATATCTGGCTTGATAAAGCCAGAAAAAGAAGGGTTAGATATCGCTTCGATATTGATTTAAACCGTTTTATGAAAAGCTTTGATTTCACAGAATAAATATACAGTTTTCAGTAATATTTGTCTTTCCTTTCCGCAGGCATGCCATTTCGGGATAAATTTTGCGACCTTTGCAGGAAAATAAATTATATCGTTAATGGAAAATTTGATTAAACGCTTTCCGAAGCAATTAGACGAAGCAATGGCTATAGGTCGATCTACCGAAATCAGGAAAGCGGAGCATGAAATTCGCAATATTCTGGTTTGTGGTATGGGCGGTTCCGGTATCGGTGGAAATTTAGTTAAAGAATTGCTGGCCGGGGAATTAAAAATTCCGATGCAGGTCAATAAAAACTATTTTATTCCAGCTTGGGTGAATAAACATAGCTTGCTAATTATATCATCCTATTCCGGAAATACGGAAGAAACCCTTATGGCTGCGAAGCTGGCATTAAAACAAGGTGCTCATTTAGTAGCCGTCAGTTCGAATGGAGCAATTGCCCAAATGGCAGCTGACAATAATTTTGATTTGATAAAGATACCCGGGTCCATGCCTCCGCGTGCATGTCTTGGATATTCGTTTGTACAGCAATTTTATATATTCTATAAATTAAGCCTGATATCAAAAGATTTTGAGCCATACTTAAAAGCCGCCATAAATTTACTCGATACCGAGCAGGAAGATATGATACAAAAGGCTGCTTCCCTGGCTGTTGAAATTGCCCATACTTTGCCGGTTATCTATAGCGATGCCCGTATGGAGTCTGTTGCTATCCGTTTCAGACAACAATTAAATGAAAATGCCAAAATGTTGTGCTGGCATCATGTGATTCCCGAAATGAATCATAATGAATTGGTTGGATGGAGAAGTGAAAACAAAAAGCTGGCTTTGATTATTTTACGAAATACCGATGATTACAGCAATATCCAAAAACGCATGGAATTTACAAAAGAAGTTGCCGGGAAGTATACCGGTCATGTTATCGATATCTATTCAAAAGGTTCCAATCTTTTTCTACAAGCACTTTATCTTATTCATTTCATAGATTGGGTATCCTTGTTTGTGAGCCGTGAGCGGAAAGTGGACGAAACGGAAGTAAAGGTAATCGACCGATTAAAGCAGACTTTGGCTAAAGCGAAATAAATGCAAAATAACATTAAGCACCTGGATTTGGGCATGCTGCCTTTCAAAAATGCATGGGAAATTCAGGAAAAATTATTCAAGCGTTTGATTAAGCAAAAACTGGAAAATCGCACAGCCGGTAAGCCCGACCGGAGCGATGAGGCAGGATACCTGATTTTTTGTGAACATACACCGGTAATCACACTGGGTAAAAGTGGACATGAGTCGAATCTATTGGCAAACCGGGCATGGTTGCAGCAAGAAAAAGGAGTTGAATTTTATAAAATAAACCGGGGAGGAGATATTACTTTTCATGGTCCGGGACAGCTTGTGGCTTACCCTATCCTTGATTTGAATTATTTTTTTACCGATATTCATCGCTATATGCGTTCATTGGAGGAAATAATTATTCTTACGCTTGCCGAATATGGTTTGAAAGGCGAACGGCTTCAAGGTGTCACCGGAGTTTGGATCGATGCTGCCAATCCGGCAAAAGCACGTAAGATTTGCGCTATGGGGGTACGCACGAGCCGGTGGGTTACCATGCATGGATTTGCTTTTAATATCAATACCGATTTATCGTATTTCGATTTGATAGTTCCTTGTGGTATCAAGGGTAAAGCGGTTACTTCGCTCCAAAAAGAATTGGGATATCCTGTCGATATGGATACCTTAAAATTAAATCTATTGAAACATTTTGAAACAGTATTTGATACTAAACTACTTGCTTCTATCAAAGCCTGATAGCCGGTAAATTTTTATTACATGACCCAAAAAGAAGAACGGGAAATCAATAGAGTGCTACCAGCAGCTGACGAAGAATGGTATTTGCAGGAAGAAATACAGGTTCATGCCGGACAGCAAGCACT
>JAJRWN010000105.1 GCA_024276745.1 Bacteroidota bacterium | reverse complement strand
TGGACTTGATGAAACTTTCCATCAATCAATCGCCTAAAGCAGATATAAGAATGAGTGAAGAAATTGAAGAAATAAAAAATCAATTGGCTGATATACAAATAAAATTGCAAGGTGATGCCGGTCTGGCAACACGTCAGTTCGAAACCAAATCATCCATTTCAGACCGGATTTCCAATGTTGTCTATAATCTTTGGTTTACCACAGCAGCACCTACTAATAGCATGAAAGATAATTTGCAGTTTGCCGGTGAAGCATTTAATGGTGTGCTGACTGATTTGAAAAAAATAGACACGCACATCAGGCGAATTCGCAGCGATTTGGAAAAATCAGGCGCACCCTGGACACCGGGTCAGCTGCCCGATTGGAACGGCAATTAGCATCTTGTCTGGTAAAGCTAGCTTAATTGATGGATATAGCTCTTGGTGTAAATCCAACCGGAATTTCGACCGGATTGCCTTGGTTATCATTTATGATTGCATTGGTTTTGGGGTTAAAACCATAAACAAAATCCCTGTTTTCATCGGTGGCATAAGCTATTTCTCCGTCAGAACTGATGCCAACTCCATAAATAGATGAAGCATTGCTAAATTTGATCGTATCAATAATTCCACTACCTGTATTTATAACATAAACATACTGCCATTGATTGGGAACAAACAGTTTCTGCCCATCAGAAGATATATCAGGGTTTCTTCCATATACCGGATAGCTTGCTGCTATCGTATCTACATCAGTTGCTATTTTCCGGATACCTGATGCATTGGAAATATAAACATATTTTTCATCTGCCGATGCAACTGCATAACGAGGCTCACCACCCGTATTAATACTGTTTACCAGTGTTCTGGAATTTATATTAAATATCGAAACACTACCGTCTCCACGATTAGTAATATAAGCTTTTCCGTTGGCAATGGCGATTCCTTCGGGTGAGGATAAATCTGAATCATAAATTGATTTAACAACGGTATTACTGCTTGTATTAATAATAGATATGCTTCCGGTCGAACTGCCTCCACCTTTTTTGTTTACGGCCCATACTTCAGCATCATCAGCTGTAAATGCAACAGCATAGGGTTCGTAAAAACTGGTATCTTCAACCATCTTGATGGCTTGCAGCGAATCTACCTTTACCACCAACACATCATCAGTATGACGGCATGGAACATAAAGCATTTTACCGTCATGGCTAACCTTTAAATTCCTTGGCTCCGTAAAACTCGTACCTATTGAACTTCCGTCAAATGTTTTTATTACGCTATTGTTTGAAACGTCAATTACAGAAATACTTGCACCGTCAGCATTTGACACAAATGCATAATAGGCCGTAACCGGTATTTCAAAGCTTCCTTTACAACAACGACTCATTAATCCGGCCAATAAAATAAGTCCTGAAAAAACAGCAATTTCTTTAATTTTCATAACGAGTAATTAAAATAAATGGATAAAAATGAATAATTTAGTAGTATGGTTATTAAATATATTCTGTAATTACAAGTATAATTAATTACATTTACTCAATAAAAATAAGAAATCAATTATTTTATACCAAATAAGAAATTCAATTACCTGAATAATTAAAATTTGATCGTATGAAAACTAAAATTTTGAGCTTAGTTCTCCTGTTTATTACTGTATCAGGCAAGGCACAAAATCAGTATCATTTTGGAGTGTTGGCAGGTGCTAATCTGGCCAATCAATCTATTGACGATACAGTAGCTTCTTACATTTTCAGGCCGGGATTCCAGATTGCTTTTTTTGCGCAGTTTCAGTTTAAACATTTTAGTATTGAACCGGAATTACAAGTATCACAAATTGGTACAAACATATTGTTTAACAATAATAAATATTATGCAAAATTCCGCTATCTAAGTATTCCCGTACTCATCGAATATCCGCTAAATGAAGCAATCAGTCTGATGGCCGGTCCTCAAGTAGGTTTTTTACTTTGTGCCCGTTCTGATTTTCATCCGATAACCAAAGAGCCTTATAAAGAACAGATATACACTTCAGCTTACAAAAAAACTGATTTTGGACTCTCTTTTGGAGGCAGCTGGGCTTCAAGCGACAAACTCTTTGTCGATCTACGCTATTATTTGGGATTGACCGATATTGCTAATTTTGCAGGGCTTAGTGCTACAAAAAACAGGTCTCTGGAATTATCAGTCGGATATAAGATATTGAATAATACTAAGTGATTGTTATTTTTTTTTATGGTAAATCAAGTTATATATTTAGTAGTATTAAGCAATACGAAATTGTGTAGTAAGGCTCTCATCGCCCTCGAAAATTAAATCCTTAATAAGCGTATTATTATACTTATTTTAGTAGCCGGAATTGCTTTTCACAATCAAACATCTACCGGTAATTGATTTCTCCGGGGTATTACCGGCTTTTGATATTAGGATTTACAGGGAAGCAAATGCTGTAAATAGATTCTGTAAAGTATGTAAAATGTAGTATTTACAAAAGCCGGTAAAAGACAATTCGTAACCCTGCATGCTCGTTAGCGTAAATGAATTGTTGCCTTTGAATTTTGTTTCCTATATTATCAGCCGGCTTATGAATAAACGTTTTCTACCTGTCCTGTTTATACTATTCAAATGCATTGAATCTTTTGCTCAAATTGCAGTTGGCCCTACTGAATTTTTCGAAGCGGGACAAGTTTCACCCATACGTATTGCTTATTCATGGAATGGCAATCCGGGCCCTACAGGTAAAAATGTAGTTTATGATTTTTTGAATGCTACCGTAGGTTCTAAAGATACTATCCGGTATTGGGATATTCAGCAATCGGCATTTGCGGCTTACCTGCCGGGTAGTCAATCATTCAGGGACTATGGAGGCAATCCCAGATTTTTATCAGCATATACTCAGGATGCCAATGCTTTGTGGCAAAGTGCCACTATTGTAATTGGCAATTTTGGATCAGGGTGGGATACTCTTTACGGTGTTAACGATCCATCCGGACGGGATACCCTACTGTCAACACTTTTTAAATATGGCTATACCAAAACCGAACATAGCAAAGTGGATGTAATTGTAAATCCAAATGTTTATGCCCGTTTTCGTTCGAAACATATCATTAATGTTGACGGGGAAGGTTTATTATATACTCCTATGGGTTCGTTCGATTCTGTTTTGAGAATAAATATCTGGACTTTCCATTCCGACAGTGTTTTTGTAAATGGGAATCTCGATAACGCAACTTACGATACCACCCATGATTATTGGTTTATTGCCAAAGGATACCGTATTCCGGCTGCCGTGTTACACATGAATAAAAATGAAAAAATCTGGTATATGGAATTGGCCGAAGTTCCATTTTATATCTACGGTTGTACCGATACCGCTTCGCTTAATTATAATCCTATTGCTACCTGGGATGATGGCAGTTGCGAGTATTGCAACCCTTTGACTTATTCTGTAAGTTCCGATACAACAGTTTGTGCAGGGGCTACACTTACTTTAAGAGTGATTGGTGGCAATAGATGGAAATGGTCAACCGGAGATACAAGCCAAAGTATTACTGTAATAGCCGATTCGACCCGAAATTATGGAGTCTATGTAAGCGGACAACCCGAATGTTGGGATTTGGCCAATATTAAGGTCACTGTTCTTCAAATCGCAAAAGCCGATTTCTGGGTTGATAAAACGAATGCCTCCTCTGTTGATACTGTGCAATTCGTAAATCTCTCTAATAATGCAACAGACTATTTATGGAATTTTGATGATGTTATCAATGGAACATCCACTTTATCAAATCCTAAACATTTATATAGTACTCCAGGTATAAAACAGGTGTCTTTGATTGCCTCCAATAATTGTTCAAGCGACACCTTTAGTACCTATTTATTCTTGACAAACGGAGTAAAAGATTTTTCAAAAACAGCAGTAGAAATACATCTTTACCCCAACCCAGGAATTGATCAATTGCAAATAACTTATCAATCATTGAAGATATCTCCGATATCGGTAAGCATATATAATATAGGTGGTCAGTTGCTTGCTACTGAGGAGGTGGAACATATCAGTACTCATCAAACTATTGATTTAAGTAGTGAAATTCTTAATCTTCCGCAAGGAATTTTTACTATTATTATTGAACAATCAGGTATGAAGTATCCTGTAAAATGGGTTAAAAACTAAAAGCTCCGGAATGAAAAAACTGTTATTAATCAATGTAGTGTTGCTCTTGGCAATTTCCGGATTTGCCCAATTAAAAATTAATGAAGTTTGCTCGCGCAATGCCAATACGGCTGCTGACGAAGATGGTGATCATCCGGATTGGATTGAAATCTATAACCAAGGAAGTTCGAGTGTAAATTTGTTGGATTATAGATTAAGCGATGACCCTTCCAATCCGGGTAAATGGACTTTCCCTTCATTTGATTTGGCACCCAATAAATATTTAACTGTTTTTGCCTCAGGAAAGGACAAAACTTCAACCATTGATCATTGGGGTTCTGTAGTACAAGCAGAAATGGCCTGGAGGTATTATATACCTACGTCATCAATAGGAAATAATTGGAAAAATGTAAGTTATAATGATGTGGCATGGTCGGTAGGCACCGGTGGCTGGGGCTATGGCGATGGGGATGATAATACGGTATTACCCAATCCTACCGTTACCGTTTATGTGAGAATGCCCTTTGTTGTTGTTGATACTTCGGTAATTGGTTCTGCATTTTTGCACATGGATTATGACGATGGCTTTGTGATGTATTTGAATGGTAAGGAATTGACCCGTTCTAATATTGGCATCACCGGGCAGGCACCTGCTTTCGATGAGTTGGCTTATGATGAACATGAAGCATTGATGTATCAGGGTATGATACCCGAAGGATTTTTTATTTCTGAGAAAGATTTAAAACAAGCCATTTATAATGGGGTAAATATTCTGGCCGTAGAAGTACATAATAATGATAGCCTTTCTGATGATTTAACTTGTCGCCCATATCTTACATTAGCCATAAAAGATAACTCAACATTCTATATCAACCCTCCTACATGGTTTAATGCCGGCAACAGTTGGTTGCATACTAATTTTAAATTATCAGCCAAAGGAGAAACCGTTTTAATCAGTAATCCACAAAATATTATTCTTGATTCTTTGAGCTATCCTTATACTCATCTAGATAATTCTTTTGGCCGTCAAAATGACGGTATGGCCAATACATTCATTTTCGATAAACCAACACCAAACAAAAGTAACAATACTGTAACAGCTTATAATAGCTATACCGCTGGTCCGGTGACCACACTTCCGGCAGGATTTTATCCTGTTCCTCAAAGTTTATCTTTTTCATCGCCTACACCGGGTTCGGTAGTGCATTATACCCTTGACGGTTCAAAACCGGATTTGAATGCACCGGCATATTCCGTACCCATACCCATAGATTCAACAACGGTGATCAGAGCTCAGGCTTTTAAAGCTAATTTATTACCCAGTGAGACAATCACAAACACTTATTTTATTGATGAAAATTCAAAGCTTCCATCTATATCTATCAGTACGGCACCCGGATATTTTTTCGATTGGGATACGGGTATTTATGTTGCCGGTCCTAATGCTAATCCCAAAGTACCTCATTTTGGTGCTAATTATTGGCAAGATTGGGAAGTACCTATACATATGGAATACTTTTCACCAAACGGTAAGCAACAATTTGAGCAGGATTTAGGTTGCAAAATCAATGGTGGATGGAGTCGATCGCACGATCAGAAATCATTGCGTATTCTGGCACGAAGCGAATACGGAAAATCAACACTTGACTATCAACTATTCCCTGATAAACCCATTTATAGTTTTAAGCGATTTCTTTTGCGCAATTCCGGTAATGAAACCAATGTGGTTCACTTTCGTGACGGATTGGAACAAAAAAATGTGCAGTTCGAAACACATAATGAAATCCAGGATTATAAACCGGCAGTAGTTTACATCAATGGAGCTTATTGGGGAGTTTACAATATGCGGGAAAAAATCAGCCGCTTCTATTTAGCCGAAAATCATCCGGGTGTAAATCCTAATCATGTAAATCTGTTGCAATTCAGTGGCTACGTAATGGAAGGAAATAACACAGGATTTCTGTCAATGTATGATTTTATTTACAATAACAATATGGCCGATCCGGCAAATTATAATCAGGTAAAGCAAGTGCTTGATATAGAAAACTTTTGTGATCATTTTATAACTGAAACCTACTATGTAAATCATGATTGGCCACAGAATAATATAAAATACTGGCAAGACCCGGTGGGTAATTCAAAATGGAGATATATTCTCACCGACCTTGATTTTGGACTTGGATTTATTGGTTCTTATTCGGAAAACGATTTACACCGGGCAAGGATAGCAACCAATAATTATCATTCTAAAATGTTTAATGCGCTGCTCGATAATGTTGAGTTTAGAAATTATTTTATCAATCGCTATGCTGATTTGATGAATACTATTTTTACTCCTGAGCATTTAAAAGAAAAAGCATTTGCTTTTCGCGATAGCATTTATCCTGAAATGCCTAAACATTTTGATCGATGGTATAGCAATATGAATGCTTGGTTAAACTGGAATATTGGAATCCGCCTGGTTGATTTTATTGATTATCGTCCGCAGTATGCAAGAGCTTATATCCAAATGGAATTTGGATTGGCAAAGCAGGTACCAATTACTTTAAATGTTTACCCTGAAGGGGCTGGTACCATCCAAATTAATACGATTGAACCGGATAGTTTTCCATGGGGAGGTATCTATTACGATGGCGTTCCTATTACCATTACAGCCCGGCCAAATCCGGGTTATGAATTTTCATTTTGGGAATCAGGTGTATTAATTCCCGGCCAGGACACCAGTAAATCGATTACTTTAAACCTGGACACCAGCGACTACTTCACCGCATATTTTTTTGGTTCACCCGATAGTGCAGGTATTGCATTCAGCGAAATAAATTATCATTCGGGGCCTAATTATGATGGAGGCGATTGGGCAGAATTGCATAATTACGGAAGTACCGATATCGACATTTCTTCCTGGGTTTTTAAAGACAGCAACAACCTGCATGAGTTTGTATTCCCCCCGTCCACGATATTGAAAAAAAATGATTATTTGCTTATCGTTCAGGATACCGCGAAGTTTAAAACCGCATATCCTGCTGCCGGCACTTGGCTAGGACCGACCGGGTTTGGTTTAAGTAGTCTTGGAGAAGATTTACGACTCTTTGACGAACGAGGAAATCTACAGACAGAAGCTTCCTATCTGGGTGGGAAACCCTGGCCAGTATTGCCAAACGGGCAAGGCCCAACGCTTGAACGCTTGAATTTTTATGGCAATTCGAATAATCCTAGCTCGTGGTTTAGCGGTTGTGAAGGGGGTAGCCCGGGTGAAGCTTTTATACCTTGCTATACTTCCCTCGGACCTGAAGTGCCGGTAAACAATAACTTGAATATGCTCATTTATCCAAATCCATTTGGCATACAATCTACACTCTCTTTTGTTTTGGATGAAAACGCATTTGTTGATCTTGAATTATATGATATCTACGGACGGAAAGTAAGCGATATTTTACATGCTTATTTGGCTCCGGGAACTCATTATTATCCGCTGAAAGCCGAAAACTTAAACTCCGGGATTTATTATTGTAAAATACAGGCCGGAAACCAAAAGTCGGTGCGAACTGTTGAAATCCTAATGCATTGATTTTTTTATGAAAAAAATGGAACAAGGTTTGCCAAAAAACATCTTATTTCTATTCTTTTTTGGATGGTTTAATCCATTTGTTATGCTTTCACAAGTTAATAAGTATCATGAGTTTATTGACAATATGTATCAATATTCTGTTCCCTTGTTCAAAGCCGGTTCTTTGCATGATGTGGATGATTTTGTAATTTTAGATGCGCGCGCAAAGAGAGAATATAATGTATCGCATTTACCGGGTGCCATTTGGGTTGGCTACGAAGACTTTTCAATCAAGCGCATAAGTGATATAGATTATACAATACCCTTGTTGGTGTATTGTTCTGTCGGGTACCGGAGTGAACGCATTGGAGAACAATTACAAAATGCCGGATATCAGCATGTATATAATCTTTATGGTGGAATCTTTGAATGGGTTAATCAGGGTTTAACTTTAGAGAATACTAAGGGACAGGCAACCTTAAAAATTCATGCATATAACCGGGATTGGGCAAAATGGCTCGAAAAAGGTATAAAAGTTTATCAGTGAAAGATCGGGAAACTATTCATCAAATAAGAATAGATAAATGGATTTGGGCAACAAGATTTTATAAATCAAGATCAGCTGCATCAAAAGCCTGTTCAAATGAAAAAATTTTGATTAATGGCCACAAGGTTAAAGCATCGAAAAGCATT
>JAJRWN010000011.1 GCA_024276745.1 Bacteroidota bacterium | reverse complement strand
GGGACGATAAAGACGGTAATAAAAAATATATTACCGAAATATTGGTTGACAATTTTAAAATGTTGGGTAAACGGGAAGAACAACAAGAACAAGTCAAAGTTGCCCAAAGCACCGAACCCAAATCACCTGTACAAAACGATGACCCCGGGGATTTACCTTTTTAAGGCATATTGTAACAAAAAAACATAAACAATTTTGGAAAGTATCCCGGAAGGTGAAATACCTCGATATTTCATAAATCATTTGGCATTGGTTAGCGTGCAGCCGGTGAATTGGAGTATTTGGACTGCCATAGCCGTAGTTGTATTTCTATTGTTTGCATCAGCCATGATCAGTGGTTCTGAAGTTGCTTTTTTTTCCTTAAAACCAAGTGCAAAAAAACTTTTAAAACAAAAGAAAACAAAAGTCAATGCACTTATTCTAAACCTATTGGAAAATCCAAAATTGTTATTGGCAACCATTCTGATTTCTAATAGTTTTATCAATATCACCATTGTTATTCTCACCTATTTTATCATTGAACACAGCTTTCTGTTTGATAGTGAAATAATTTTCTTTCTCGTCAATGTAGTATTGGTGACTTTTATTATCGTGCTTTTTGGCGAAGTAATACCAAAAGTTTATGCCAATATGCATAATATTAAAATGGCCGGCCGGATGTCGCGTATACTTTGGTTTCTTCAAAAATTCTTCAGTCCACTCAGTTTTATACTTATAAAAATGACCTATTTGGTAGATAAACGGCTTGCGGCAAAACATGGTGAACAAATTACAACAGAGGAAATTGATCATGCCATAGATATAGCAGCAGGAGAATCATCATCAGCCGAAGAATTGAGAATGTTAAAAGGTATTGTTACGTTTGGAAATACAACGGTACGGCAAATAATGCGTTCAAGAGTTGATATAGTGGCCTTAGATAAAACAGAAACTTACCGGCAAGTAATGCAAACGATAACTGATTCAGGCTATTCGCGTTTTCCTGTTTTTACCGATAATCTTGACCACATCAGTGGTTTGCTCTATGCCAAAGATATGCTCCCATATCTTGATGAAAGTGAAAATTTTCATTGGCAACAACTTATACGCCCACCTATATTTGTGCCCGAAAATAAAAAAATTGATGACTTACTTCATGAATTTCAATCAAAGAAAATTCATTTGGCTGTAGTAGTTGATGAATATGGTGGCACTTCGGGTATCATTTCATTGGAAGATATACTGGAAGAAATTATTGGAGAAATAACCGATGAATTTGATGATGTAGATGATATTGATTATCAAAAGATTGATGATCATAATTTCGTATTTGAAGGGAAAACATTAATCAACGATATGTGCAAAGTGCTCAATTTGCAAGCTGATTATTTTGATGAAGTAAGGGGTGAATCAGATTCAATTGCAGGGCTTATACTTGAAATCAACGGTAAATTTCCACAAAAAGGCGAATCTATTGTTTTCAAAAATTATCGCTTTACAGTAAAAAATACAGACTCCCGTAGAATTACATCCATCAAATTAACTCTGTTAAATGATTAAATTTAAAAGCATTTTCTATTCTATAATAATCATTGCATTGCCGGCCTGCAACCAAACCTATACCCCCAAACCCCGCGATTATCCTGATATTAAGTTCCCGGAAAAAGCATATCAAACATACCGTCCGGTCAATTGCCCCTATAGTTTTGAATATCCCGATTATGCCTATATCGAAAGAGACACATTTTTTTTTGGCCAACCAACCGAAAATCCATGTTGGTTCAATATAAAATTTCCACAATTCAATGCTACATTATATTTCAGTTATAAAGTAATTGGTGCAGGATATACCATGCGTTCATTATCTGAAGATGCTTATGAATTAACCTTTAAACATGCCGAAAAAGCAGATTATATCGAACCGAAAGCTATAGAAACCCCCAACCACGTTTATGGGCTTATTTATGATGTTGGCGGCAATGCAGCTTCATCCATACAGTTTTTTCTTACCGATACTACCAAAAACTTTCTAAGGGCCGCTTTGTATTTCCACGAAGAACCCAATGCCGATTCTTTAGCACCCGTTGTTCAGTTTATTAACCAAGACATTATGCACCTGATTGAAACCCTGCAATGGAAAAACTAAATAATAGTATCAAAATGCTTTTGGTAATTTAGTTGTTGAAATATGAGCCTATCTCAACAAAAACTAAATACTTCCATCGAATATTTAAAAGGTGTAGGACCTGCCAGAGCTCAAATACTTAGAAAAGAATTGGGTATCTATACCTTTGCCGATTTACTCTATTACTTTCCTTTCAGATATGTTGACAAA
Source organism: Bacteroidota bacterium (assembly GCA_024276745.1). GTDB lineage: Bacteria > Bacteroidota > Bacteroidia > Chitinophagales > S012-47 > JAJRWN01. The sequence continues at coordinate 6,760 of JAJRWN010000011.1, read as the reverse complement.
ACAAAATTCTATACCATAAATCAAATTACTTCTGAAACCACATACATACAATTAAAAGGACGCATTACACATCTTGAAGAACTGGGAGAAAAATACAAAAAACGACTTTTAGCAACGTTTGAAGATGATACCGGACAAATACAATTAATCTGGTTTAAAGGTATTCGCTGGATAAAAAACAATTTAAAAAGCAATGTAAATTATGTGATATTCGGAAAGCCTAATTTCTACAAGGGCTCTGTCAATATTCCCCATCCCGATTATGAAATAGAAGATGTTCATACCATGCACAACAGGGGGAAATTTGAAGCGGTTTATTCAAGTTCAGATCATTTGCGAAGAGTAGGGTTTAACAGCAAAGGATTTAATAAATTGTTCAGCAATTTATTTGAAATAATAAAAGCACCGGATATTATCGATAATATACCGGAAACCATAAGACAGCGTTTTCAATTGATAAAACGTTTTGATGCATTGCAATATATACATCTGCCCAATGAACAACATCAAATAAAACAAGCCCAACGAAGACTAAAATTTGAAGAATTATTTATTCTTCAAATCAAAATATTAAGTGTAAAGATTGACCGGCAAAACAGCATAAAAGGATTGGCAATGCCCAATATCAATACGCTTTTCACCAATTTCTACAAACAACAATTGCCCTTTGAATTAACCAATGCCCAGAAGCGGGTATTAAAAGAAATCAGAAACGATATATTATCGGGATTGCAAATGAACCGCTTGCTGCAAGGTGATGTAGGAAGTGGCAAAACAATCGTATCGCTGATGAGCATGCTGATGGCCATTGAGAATCATTATCAGGCGACATTAATGGCTCCTACCGAAATACTTGCTCAACAACATTATGCTACTTTAAAAAAAATGCTATCGGGTACAAAAGTATGTGTAGAAATACTCACAGGAAGCATAAAAGGAAAACGCAGAAATGTCATATTGGAAAGGCTTGTATCCGGTGAAATTGATATTCTTGTAGGAACCCATGCACTTTTGGAAAAAGGGGTAAAATTCTGCAAACTCGGTATGATTATCATTGATGAACAACATCGATTTGGAGTAGCCCAAAGGGCACGATTGATTGCCCACGGTCAAAGGCCTCATATACTGGTAATGACAGCAACCCCGATACCACGCACTTTAGCCATGACCGTTTACGGAGATCTTGATGTATCCATCATTGACGAACTGCCACCGGGGCGGGAAGCCATAAAAACCGTGCATTTCAAAGAATACGAAAGAGATAAAATGCTGCATATCGTTCATAAGGCATTAGAAAGCAAACAGCAGGTTTTTGTCATTTATCCCTTGATTTATGAATCGGCAAAACTTGATTATAAAGCACTGGAAGAAGGATTTGAAAGTATTCGTAATATTTTTCCGGGCCCTAAATATACGGTTGATATGCTGCATGGGAAAATGAAAACAGTTGAAAAAGAAGCTGCTATGAATCGTTTTTCAAAAGGCAAAACCCATATACTCGTATCAACCACGGTGGTTGAAGTAGGTGTAGATGTGCCGAATGCTTCGGTTATGGTTATTGAAAGTGCCGAAAGATTCGGATTATCTCAACTTCATCAGTTGAGAGGAAGAGTTGGACGGGGCAATTCTGCATCGTATTGCATATTGATGACCGGTTCCAAACTAAGTTATGAAGCCAATGAACGCATGCGTATCATGTCTGAAAGTAATGACGGTTTTTTGATTGCCGAAACCGATTTAAATCTGAGAGGACCCGGTGAAATTGAAGGGACACTGCAAAGCGGTCATATTATTTTGTCAATTGCCAATTTAAAAACCGACAAAGCGATTTTGAAAGTAGCCAGACAAACCGCAATGGATTTACTAAAAAAGGATCCACTACTAAAACAACCTGAAAACCTGGGATTAAAACAATTTATGCAATTTAAATTTAAAGAAAGTAAGCGCTGGGGACGTATTGCTTAATATCCTTTCATGCCCGAAGGAAATAAGCCTGATTTAGGTTTGTGATGCCGTTGTTTTTTTCGCTTCTTTTCTGCTTTTTTATCATAAGTGGCAGGACATCCTGTTTTCTTACTGCACGAATTTGAAGCCATAATAAACAGCATAAACAAAATCAATGGAAAATATCTTTTTATCTTTTTCAACATAACAGAATCATTCATACGCAAAATCCAATACGGTGTTTATGTTGTAAAAATAGAATGATTAAAACAGAAATCCCACATTTTACTCAAATGTGGGATTTGCTATGAAAACCAAAGATAAATTATATCTTATCGGCTGGCAACAATATTCAAACAAGATTGAACCATTTGAATAAATTCAGCTCTGTAACCATTCAAATCAGTAGTTTTAGCATTTTGAGCCAATTCGAGTACCTGGGCATAATTTGAAGCAGCTTTAAATTCAGAATCTCTAAGCAACAAGCCAAATTCGGCAACCGCTGCAGACCAGCGAAAATTTTCAGAACTATACTGTAATTTGATATAATCATTCAAAACAGGAAGTTTCAATAAGCGACTTTTATCTTCATCAGGTTTTTTATAACGCAATTTTAAGGTCAACAATTCGCCAGAATCAAAAGCTTGAGCAGAAAGCTTATTATCTTGATATTTTAAATGACCAAAAGTGTTCTGCTGATTAGAGCTTTTAAAATCACTTTGTCCGTGGTTTAATGCAAATTCTGTAGGTATTATTTCGTATAAAGCAGTTACCGTATGGCCGGCACCCAATTCACCTGCATCTTTCTTATCATTATCAAAATCCTGATTGTTTAATACCCGGTTTTCGTAACCAACGAGCCGGTATTCAGCAACATAAGCAGGATTGAATTCAAGCTGCAATTTGACATCTTTTGCGATAGTAAACAAAGTAGCTCTCATATCGGTGATAAAAACTTTCTTAGCTTCTTTCTCATTGTCGATATAGAAATAATTGCCATTGCCTTTATCAGCAATCTTTTCCATTTTCGAATCTTTATAATTACCCATTCCAAAACCACAGACGGTTAAGAAAATACCCTTGTTTCTTTGTTCCTCAATTAATCTTATCATCTCGGCATCAGAAGAAGCCCCAACATTAAAATCACCGTCAGTCACCAATACAACTCTATTGTTACCATGCTCAATCAGGTTATTCATTGCTACTTTATAGGCCAGTTTTATACCGGCTCCACCTGCTGTAGAACCCCCTGCTTTCAAATTATTTAATACCGCTTTAATTTTAGTTTTATCACTTCCCGGTGTAGATGGTAATACAAGCCCTGCTGCTCCGGCATACACGACTATAGCCACCCGGTCATTTTCATTTAAACGGTCAATAAGCATACTCAATGATTTTTTTACCAAGGGCAATTTTGTAGCCGACTGCATTGAACCGGATACATCAATCAGGAAAACAATATTGCTCGGGTCGAGCTCTTCATAATCCAGGGCTTTCCCTTGTAATCCAATATGCAATAATTGCGCTTTGGGATTCCATGGGCAATCCGACAATTCGGTGTACATGCTAAACGGCAGTCCCTCGACAGGTTGCTGATAATCATAATCGAAATAGTTGACTAATTCCTCAATTCTTACCGCATCTTTTGGTGGCATTTGCCCCATAGTAAGGAATCTGCGCATATTGCTATACGAGGCATTATCTACATCAATACTAAAAGTTGAAAGTGGTTCGGCCAAAGGATTTTTATATATGTTTTCATAAATTCTGTCGTATGCTTCAGTATTAAAATCAGTTTCGGAATATGAGTCGTATCCTGAAAAACTTCCGTTGTAAACTCCGGCATTCATACCCGGTGAAGCCGTTCTTTTTGCAAACTTGTGATACGTTTCGGATTCATCATACAATACAGGCTCTTCCACTTTGATATCATCCAAAGCAATCGGGGTTCCTGGTTTTACATAGTTCACATCTTTTTCAAGCAATACATTTAGTGTATTCATCATGCCACTATGTATAAGTACTTCTTTTACCTGCTTATTCAAAAATCCTTCCTTGCTAATACTAAAGGTAAATTTGCCTTCATCCAAATTCCCTATCGAAAAATGACCGAGCGAATCGGTAAAAAATATTTGTCCTGTTTCAAGAATTTCAATTTTTGCTTTTCCAACAGGCAACCTGAGTTGAGCATCGCTGACGGTTCCCGATAAAGATGCTTTCAGATAAAGCTCACCGGATTTCAGAATATACATATTGCTGCTGAGTGCGATAAACGCTATCAGGAGGCTGGGAAATAATACTGTTTTCAGTTGTTTCATGATAATATATTTAAATCAATCAAATAATGACATACAGGCAATAGATGAGCTGGTGGCGTGCATTCCACAAAACAGATGTAATAGATTAATTCAGTAAATCTTTAAAACATTAAGGATTGAGAAGCTGCGAATGGTAGATACCGGATTTAAGCAACGATTGGGCAGCTATTTCAGGATTTAAATATTTGGAATTTTTCAAATATTTTTCACTGTGATAATAGGCAAAAACACAAGTACCTCCTTTCAGATAATTAATAACCTGCTGATAAATATCGGCTGGAATAGCAGGACATCCCCAGCTACGGCCAATCATACCTGTTGATGCTAAATCGTGCCGCACATAATCGGCCTGATGAATCACCAGGGACCGTTTCAAGGCATTGGAATTAAAACCCGCATCTTCGCCTTCTAAAGCCAAAGAATAGCCGTTTTGCCCTACATAAGTATTTTTGGTAATAAAAAAACCGATGCTGGATTGATGTGAGTTTACTCTATTTGAAAAATAATGCGGATATTCCATACCTGAATTAGCTCCATGAGCAACAAGGGTATGAAAAACAAGTTTTTGTTGTTCAAGATTTATACATAAAAAACGATCGTGTTTTGACGATTGAGAATAGTCAATGATGGTAAGTACTTTTCGATTATCAAGCTTTCCGGCATTTTCCAAATTCAGATAGCCCATTAATGCATACCTGAAAGCTTCATAAGATAAGCCATATTTTTCCAAATCGATATTGGCATATAAGGATGCTGCATAATGCTCAAAACGGGCAAGTTCAATACTCTTGGCATTGCTATCGCCAGCAGCAGAAAAAGACAATGTCATTGATAAGAACAGACACCATGTCAAGAATTTTTTAAACATATTGAAACACAGGTTATTTTCAGCCAATTAAAAAAGTAATCATTACCAACAACTTATAAAACATCTTTCAAAAAGGCATTGCCCTTGATATAGAAGTACATAACGGAGCACAATTTTACAAAAAAAACAGAAGAATTGATTGCTTGCACGAATGACAATAACAAGCTTTAACGCTATGATATTGTGATTAGCCGGATTTTGAGTAGTTAAAAGGTGAGTTTTTTTAGTTTTGTCGTAAACATGACCCTAAGAAAGAAAATAAAATTAATTGAAGTAGCATCAGAGATTGGAGCCGGTACACGTGGATCAGGATTAGGTATTGAGGCCATCAAAACCGCTTCGCTTGAAGCCAACAGCCATTATTTCAGACAGCATAAGATTTCAAAAGTATCAACAGAAAACCATTTATTGTTTGAGCCTGATCTCTTTACCTGGGCACACCGTATCAACGGGGTAGTCAAAGTTTGTAACCGGATATCGGATAAGGTTTCAGAAACCCTTAAGAATAATGAATTACCATTGGTGCTCAGTGGAGATCATAGTAATGCAGCCGGAACAGTTGCCGGTATCAAAATGGCTTATCCTGATAAAAGGCTCGGTATTGTATGGATTGATGCCCATGCCGATTTGCATACCCCATATACCACCCCATCGGGCAACGTCCACGGTATGCCGGTAGCCGCTATTCTGGGATTAGATCACCGGGATTCGGCCTATCGCAAATTGTCAGGCAATACTTTGGACTATTGGGAAGCTTATAAAAATATTGGCAATATATGTCCTAAAATAGATGCGGCTGATTTGGTATATATCGGCTTAAGAGATTATGAAGAAGAAGAAAGAAAATTAATCAAGCAATACGGCATAAAAGTCATTACCATAGAAAGTGTTCATAATCATGGAGCTGCCGCCATTGCTGCTCAAGCACTCGAATATGTTGATGTTTGCGATTTGCTATACATATCGTTTGATGTAGATAGTCAGGATCCTACGATTTCGCATGGCACGGGAACACCGGTACCCGGTGGATTGACCGAACAGGAATCGACTAATATTATCACCAATTTAGCTGCATCGCCCAAAACCTGTTGCTTTGAAATATCTGAAGTGAATCCTTTGCTCGATAACCGAAACCGGATGGGTATTAATGCCTTTAGGATATTGGAAAAAGCAAGTATTGCTTTAAATCAAAAGTAGTTAATAATACATCATCTTTAAACAAAAAACGCTTCCTCCTGATTTTCTGAATTCGGAGGTATCTACTTCCATTACCTTAACTGCATGCTTTTTCAATAAAGCAATTAAGCTTTTTGCTTTTTGATCAATAATGGCAAATAGTCTATTGTTCGAAGCCCATAAAATATGAGCATTTAAGCCGAAAGAATTCAATGTTTCTTCTTCGGAAATGGCAATAAGTTGAGTAAAATAGCTGCTTAATAATTTGATGGAATCGGTACTGAATGCAGCGGGGCAATAAAAAGCAATGTCCTTATCCAGGGGTAAAAAACAAGTATCCAAATGATAAAAATAATCGGAAATCAATTGCAAAGGAACTACAGGCACGTTTAGCTTATCGGCAAAAAGATGCAATGCATCTAATTGAGTCCGTTTTCCGTAACCGGCAAATATC
>JAJRWN010000104.1 GCA_024276745.1 Bacteroidota bacterium | reverse complement strand
TTACCATTAGTCCCTATGAAAACCAGGTAATAGACAGCCTCTTGAACGGTAAAGTAAAAGCACTCGATCCTGCTAATAGAAGCATGTTTGTATTAAAATTATTCGACCGGAATATTTTTCAATATCTTTTTTATCTGAATGAAATTAATAGTAAACGTAATCTGTTTGAAACAGAATTGTATAATTCGATGCGAAACAAAGAGCTTATCCGTTTGCTGAATATCGAAAAGAGTTTGGTCTATTTTGTGACTGCCTTGCGTGCTGACGAACTGATGATGTTAAAAATACAGCGTACCAATTTTTTGAGTACTGCTGATGATGAAGCCGAAAGTGATCTTTTGCAGGATGTATTGGTTGATAGTGCACAGGCTTATGAAATGGCCCAGGTCTATACCAATATCCTCAGTGGCACCATGGATGCTTTTGCTTCCATTATTTCAAATAATTTGAATCAGGTGATGAAATTGCTTACTTCTGTAACCATTATTTTAATGGTGCCTACCCTCGTTGCTTCTTTTTACGGTATGAATGTGAGCCTGCCATTCGCCAAAGAACCATGGGCATTTTCATTTACATTGCTGGTTTCGGTTATTCTTTCTACCATTCTGGTCTATGTGTTTTTCAAAAAACGCTGGTTCTGATCAGAAACGAAAACCTTTGATAAATTCTGCGGCAGGCATTCTCTTTTTACCCTGAGCCTGAATGGAAAACACTTCAAGAGCAGCATCATTAAACTGTAAATATATTTTACCGTCTTCTTTGAAAAAGAAATCTCCCTGAGATAAGCGATTTGAAGGGAGAGCTGTTTCGAAAATTTTTATTTGTTTACCCCGGTGCTCAATATAACAAGCAGGATAAGGACATAATCCTCTAATCAGGTTATATGCCTTCATGGCAGTCATGGATGCTTTTAGCAATCCTAAATCACGATATATTTTTGGAGCCGGTTTATAATCACCGCTTGCTTGCTGCGCTATGGCTTTGAATTGTCCTGATTCAATCATGCGCACGGTTTTTAGCAATGTTTTGGCACCCATTATCATCAATCTGTCGTGTAGTTGTTCACTGTTTTCGTGAATATCAATGGTAGTTTTTTCCTGCATAAGGATATCACCGGTATCCACTTTTGGCTTAATGAAAAAAGTGCTGACTCCAGTTTCTTGTTCCCCGTTGATAATAGCCCAATTAATAGGAGCGGCTCCCCGGTATTGGGGCAGGAGTGATGCATGCAGGTTTACCGAGCCGATTCGCGGAATCTCAAGCAGCGATTTGGGTAATATTCTAAATGCAACAACAATAAATAAATCGGCATTAAGCTGCCGGAGTTCCGATTGAAAGGAGGCATCTTTCAGGTTCTGCGGTTGCCTGACTTCAATATTATTCTTAAGAGCAAAACTTTTTATGGGAGATGGTCTTTTTTTTAAACCTCTTCCGGCCGGTTTATCGGCTGCCGTAATCACAAGCGGTATATCGTAGCCGTGCTTCAATAATATTTCTAATGACGGCAAGGCAAAATCAGGAGTGCCCATAAAAACTATGCGTAGCGGTTTACTCATAGCGCAAAGATAATCATGCCCGGCATTGTTTTTATTCAGGATATAGCAAATATTGTTTCCTGACGGCCATAAACTTTGTTATTCCTGCTTGCCAACCGGCTCTGATTTCCCCGGCTGTCATACCATTTTTGATTTGTTGTTCAAGCAGATGATTTCCGGCTAATTTGTAAAAGTAATTTTTGAAAAATCCGGCTTTATCCGGAAAATCATGATATAATTTGATTAGCAAATCAATATCAATCCGGGCTACGGAGCGCAAACTGTCGGTACTCATCCGGCTCAAATCCAATCCATGGCAAAGTATGCCTGCAAATTTTGGATGAGGTGCTCCCGGCATAGGCACAGGAGTGAAAGTGAAAGCATAATCATTAAAATCCGGATGCCCTACCAGCTGAAATTGTTTAGTGGTACCACGTCCGGTGCTGATAACGCTTCCTTCCAACAGACCCAGGGTAGGATAGAGGTAAACCGAACGCATATTTGGCAAATTGGGTGAAGGCTTTACCGGCAGCGAATATTGGCTTGAATGCCTGTAGTTTTTGCAGGCTATCCAACTCAATTGGCAATGAAGATGATCAGGCAACCAGCCTTCTTCATTGACCATATTAGCATATTCGGCCATAGTCATTCCATATACCAGAGGTACTCCGCTGTGCAATCCGATGAAAGATATGCAATCGTCTTCCATCGTTGGTCCGTCAACAAAATGTCCGTTTGGATTAGGACGGTCTAATATCAACATAGGTATATCTTCCCGGGCACAAGCTTCCATGGCATAAGTCATGCTGCTGATATAGGTATAAAACCTGACTCCGACATCCTGAATGTCGAATACAAGAATATCAATGCCTTGTAAATCATCATGCTTAGGTTTTCGATGATTCCCATACATGGATATAATGGGTATGCCTGTGGTTTTATCCCTGCTGTTTTTGATGTTTTCGCCTGCTCCGGCCAATCCTCTGATTCCGTGCTCAGGAGCAAATATTTTTTTTATATCAACTCCGAGACTTAACAAGCTATCGACAAGATGAACGCTTCCAAGCATAGAGGTTTGATTAACAAACAAGGCTACCTGCTTGCCTTCAAGCAGCGGAAGGTAAAGTGAAGTTTGTTCAGCACCTGTTTCTATGGGTTTATCCACATGCTCGGCTTCCTGAGCCTGACAACTCAGCAGCATGAGTATGAAACAAGAGCCTAAGATAATTCGATAAGTTAATAAAGTTTTCATATCAGTCTATCGATTCTTTAGAAACGAAAGTAATACTAATCATTATTGGATGCTTTGTTTTTTCTTGATAAAAAATTGCAAGAAAGCACTTTTGTATTTTGGAAAATGATAATGGAATTTGTATATTGCAAAGGAAAATACTATATAAATTATTCATTCACCTCAAAACAAATGATTATGAAATCCTTTAACAGATTGATTAGCCCCCCCCTATATGTCATTATATTAACTAATTTAAGGAAGCGGTTTAAATTTTTGTTTTTATTGAGTTTGTTTGTCTTATCAAATATTCCTGCTATGGCACAGATTGTGGTTGAGAATCTGTCAGGATGTGATTGGGAACTTTCGTTTTCTGCTGCAAAGTGGCCGGGTTGTACTAGTCCTGTAAACGGTTTAAGTAATGGGACTGCGTCTGCTTATCAAACCACAACATTCAATTTACCTGCACCATACAATAATGCGGTAATTTGGCATGCAGTAGCTTGTATAGCAAAAATAGGCCCTCAACAATATGTAGAAGTTGGTGAGAATTATGGACCAAAAGCATATCAATGCTTTTATTCTCAATTTTCAATGTTAACAGACTGTGCAAATACAGGCAATGTTGTGTTTATTTATTGGATAAATCAACATTCAATTATTATTACGCCATAATATTATTATGAATAAGCATATATTTATAATTCTTGCTCTATTTGTTCATTTAACAATTACAGGGCAAGTTATTTTATATCCTCCAGATACAACGAATTCGGGTGGTTTTGGAGCGGATGTTGAGTTAGACGCCAATTACCTGTTTATAGCGGGCAACTTGAATTTGCAATATGGTTCGAAAGGAGTTGTATTCGTATATAAGTTTCAGGATACAATACCTGTTTTAGTAGATACCTTATCGCAAATTGAAGGTGATCTGAGTAATGTAGTTGCTTATGGCGACTTTCTATTGGTAAGTGGTTTTAATAATATACTTACTAAGTGGTTTGTTAATATTTATAATTTGAAAAATGGCAAATGGCGATTTTTTCAGCGTATTCAATCCTCAGATGGCCAAGGTTTTAATGCCTTTGGTTGGGCATTCGATATTTATAAGGATTATCTGATTGTAGGCGCTCCTTATGACAATTATATTGCCCAGAAAAGTGGAGCAGCGTACATATTTCATCTGGAAAATGGTAAATGGAAAGAAATTCAGAAGTTAAAACCATCCGGCCTGCTTCAAAATGAAAAGTATGGATCTTCAACTGCTATCTACGATTCCTTAATTCTCGTAGGTACACCTGTTAGCGGTCTGAATAACGGTTCGGTTTATACGTATCGGAACACAGATACAGGCTGGGTGAATTTACAAAAGCTAATTCCTACTAACAATACAGCTTTAGATGAATATGGTTTTTCTGTTGATATTGGGCCACATTTTTCATTAGTAGGTGCTCCGGCTAAATCGGCTCAGTGGCCATTTCAAGGTGCTGTTTATAGCTATGATAAGAGCGAAACGGGTTTAGTTAATGAAAATATTTTATTGGCTCCTGATGCTTTGCCTAGCGAAACTTTTGGGAAAAGCATAAGTATCTATAATAATTATTTCGCAATTGGAAATGAGGGAAAAATAAACAATAGTGGAAAGGTTTATGTGTTTTACAAGTCAGCTTCTTCAAGTGTCCTTTCCCGTGAGCTTTATCCTGTTGATATTAATCATCCATATTTATTAGGCTTCGATGTTTCAATAGAAGGTAATAGAGTAGCTGCAGGTGCTCCCGTTTCAAATAGCAGCAATACTATGCCAAGTGCTTATGTATATACTTTGTGTGGACTTCCAAGCATTAGCTCTTCAAAATCGAATCCGGTGTGTCCGGGTGATAGTGTGCATTTGCAAGCCGGCTGTTTTAAAGATTCGGTGAACTGGTATAATAAAAACGGACTTTTAGTGGCCAATAGCCGGAATTATAATTTGATAGCAAGTGGGAATGACACCATTTGGGCCGATATCTGGACAAAAGGGGTATTTACAGGCTATGCCGGAAGCGATACCATTGTAGTGCAAGCAGCCCCGCAAGCAAATTTCCAAAGCGATACGGTTTGTAAAAATCAGCCGCTAAGCTTCACTGACCTCAGCTTTACCGGCACGGCTGTTTCAAGATATTTCTGGGATTTTGATAATGATGGTGTGGTGGACGATACGCTAGCCGGTAATACAGTTTATACCTATACAACAGGTGGAATCTATCCGGTAAAACTTAAGATTATCAACAGTTTTGGTTGTGCTGACAGCATCACAAAAATGGTATGGGTAAAAACCTGCACCGGACTGGAACCGCAGCCATCCATCTCATCACTTAGCATTGTTCCCAATCCAAACCGGGGCGATTTTCACGTTATCATTAATGCTAAAAGTTTCACAGAGTTGCAGATACAACTTAGTGATTTGTCCGGAAGGATAATCCTCAGCCGGGAAGAAACGGTTGATAAGGGTAGGCAAACATTCCGGATAGATGCAAACAATGCTCCGGCAGGAGTCTATTTCCTAATGCTCAAAACTGGCCGTGAAGTACTGAACCGGAAAGTTGTGCTTTATTAAGTGCATATCAATCAGAGCCTGTAAGATTCAAAAATGCCTACATTTGCTTTATGCCAAATACCAAATCTACAAGGGTATTTTATTCATGAGAACAGAACGATTTATTGCCAACCGCATTGCCTTTAACGGTTCGAAATCTTTTTCGAGGCTTATCATCCGTATTGCCACAGCTGCGATTGCCGTCAGTGTGGCCGTAATGATTATTTCAGCTGCATTAATCAAAGGTTTTCAGCACGAAATCAGTGAAAAAATGTTTGCTTTTTGGGGCAATATTCAAATCACTAAAATAGACCGAAACAATAGTTTTGAAAATATCCCCATTAAGGGTCATCCGGATTTTTTATCAATATTGGATACGATGAAAGGAATTGCTCATGTGCAGCAATTTGCTACTAAATCGGGGATTATTAAAACAAAAGATCTCATCGAAGGTATTGTTTTGAAAGGAATTTCTACCGATTTTAATCCCTCATTTCTAAAACACTACCTGATTAGCGGAAAAGCGGTATTGGCCGGGAACGATACAATGACAAATGATATTCTTTTGTCCACTTCAACGGCAGACCGGCTTGATGTACACTTGCACGACAAGATTTACATTCATTTTATTGATCAGCAAACGGGCAGAACCCGCTTTCGAGCTTTTAAGATTTGTGGAATATACCGCACCGGTCTCGAAGAATACGACCGCTTGTTTGCCTTGGTAGATATTCGTCAGATCCGTTTTTTAAATAAATGGAAAAATGATGAGGTCGGAGGTTTCGAGGTTTTTCTCGATAATGTGAATAAAATGGATCAGATTAATAATATGATTTACGATATAACTCCATCTGATTTGATTCCGAGAACCATCCGCGAAATGAAACCCAATATTTTTGATTGGCTTGATTTACAAAGCACCAATGAACGGGTCATTTTCATTTTAATGGTTATTGTAGCTATTATCAATATGATTACTGCCTTACTTATTCTTATTTTAGAGCGAACCAATATGATCGGCATTTTAAAAGCTTTGGGAGCTACCAACCGGAATATTCAGCATATTTTTAATTATCATGCTGCTTACATCATACTTGCCGGTATAGCTTTCGGAAATTTGCTTGGTCTTGGTATCTGTTTCCTGCAAGATTATTATGGCATTATCACTTTACCCGAAAAGACCTATTATGTATCGGTGGCACCTGTAGAAATTCAACTAAGCACGATACTCATCATTAACGCAGGTACGTTTATTATTGCATTACTGGCCATGCGTTTGCCGCTGATACTGGTAAAGCGTATATATCCTGTAAAAGCAATTGCTATGCAATAAATCCCGGAAGCTTGTTTATTCATAATCTATTATAGCAGTTGATGAAAATTGCTTATTTTGGAGCCCTGATTTATTTTATTAAAATAAATAAAAAGAGTTTCTATGTTTTCAAAATCATGTGAATATGCACTTCAGGGTGTGCTATATATTGCGCTCCATGATAAAGACGAAAATAAAAATTCAGGTTTAAGAGATATTTCCGAATCACAAGGCATTCCTTACCATTTTTTAAGTAAAATTTTACAACAATTGGTAAAGGCCAAAATATTGGGTTCCATTAAAGGACCTCATGGCGGCTTTTATATGAATGTTGATCCAAAAGATTTAAAATTAATTGAAATTGTAAAAGTGATTGATGGCCTCGACCGGCTCGAACGTTGTGGCATTGGCATGAAAGAATGTGGCGATGATAATCCTTGCCCGATTCATAAAGATTATAAAAGTATAAGAGAAAAAATTACCGATCTTTTTTCACGCGAATCGGTAGCCGAACTTGTTGATGATGTAAAAGCCGGTCATAGTTTTGTGAAGTTTTCTGCCGATTAGTATTGCTTAGCACAATTCTATTACCGAAATCTCAGGTCGGATGCCCAAACGGCCCGGAAAACCGATATAACCGAAGCCGCGATTTACATTAAGCCATTGCTGTCCTTGGCGATAAAAATCTTTTCGCATTTATGATTTGCGATGATAAGATTGTACACTTTTATTCCTGTATTGCGACATTCTTTATAATCCTGTTCTATATTCGTTTAGTCCGTGTTGTTAAAACGAACAAAATTATGTTGGAATTAAAAACATGCTGTATTTTTGTAGAAACAACGATAAATCATGAATTCGAGATTATCATCGAAAGAAATAGGTAAAAGAATAATGAAATTGCGAAAGCTAAAAGGCTTTTCACAAGAAGATTTATCTCAATTTCTGAAAATTCCAAGATCTTCTATTGCACAAATGGAACTGGGAAATCGAAATGTATCTGTTATTGAGTTAATCAAATTATCGGAGGCACTTGGGTTTTCTTATGACCAGTTTTTAGCAAACGAGTATAAGACAGATAAGCTAGTAAAAATAGTAAGTGAACCTTCGAAAGAATACGTTCAAATGCGAATTTCAGTACCTGAGTTAAATCAGGACAAGTTAAAAAATATTTTGTTATATATTGTTGAACAGTGCGGAGGTAAACCCAATGTAGGTGAGACGGTTTTGTATAAACTACTATACTTTTCCGACTTTAATTTTTATGAAATATACGAAGAGCACCTCACCGGAGCTCAATACCGTAAGTTGTCTTATGGTCCTGTGCCACAGAAAATCGAAGTTATTGTTCATCAAATGATAAAAGAAGGCCAGTTACAGCGTATCATTACAAAGTATCACAATTACCCTCAAACAAAATATTTTGCCTTGAAAAATGCCGATTTGAAAACATTCAGTGCAGCAGAAAAATATGTGATTGACAAGGTCATTGAGCAGTTTTCAGATTGGTCGGCAAAAAAAATTAGTGAGTATTCTCACAATGATAAACCTTGGCGAGCCACGGAGGAAAACCAAATAATTGATTATGAATTAGTATTTTACCGCAGACCTCCATATTCTGTGAGAGTATATGAAGAAGATGAGTAGAATTTCTTTTGAGGAATTGCCTGAATTCAGAAAGGATTTAAAGAAACTGTTAAAAAAATACAGCTCTTTAAATGAGGATATGGAAGTGTTGATGAAAGATTTAAACGATGAGCCGGGTCAAAGCCGGCCATTTAGTTTTAGAATTAAAGGATTGGGCATTGAGACTTGTGTGATAAAAGTAAAGAAGATAGCATGCAAAAGTTTGAAAGGGAGAGGAGTAAATTCTGGTTTACGCATGATATACGCTTACTTTAAGGAAGAAAACCGGATTGTACTGGTTGAACTTTATCATAAGAACAATAAAGAGAATGAAGACCGGGCAAGGATACTAGATAACTTTAAATAAGCTGATGAAAAAAAAGAAAATCAAGTCCTTATTCCCTCCAAAATAAGGTATGGATCAATTCAATTCTATTACCGAAATTTCGGGTCTGATACCCATGCGGCCCGGAAAACCAATATAACCAAAACCGCGATTCACATTCAGCCATTGTTGGCCTTGGCGGTAAAGCCCGGCCCATTCAGGGTAACGCCATTTTACAGGGCTCCATTTGAAAAAAGGCAAATCAATCCCTAATTGCATGCCATGGGTATGTCCGGATAAAGTCAGGTCTGCTTTGGTATTGGGCAAAATCCTGGCTTTCCAATGACTCGGATCATGAGATAATAAAATATTGAAAATTTCCGGATCAATTTCTTTCCGTGCCAGATCTAAATTGCCATATTGATGAAAAGGTGGTTTCCCCCAATTTTCTACCCCGGTCAAGGCCATTTTCTGTCCTTCTTTTTCTATCCATATCGATTCGTTTAATAATAAATGAAATCCGGATTTATTGTGTATATCATAAAGCAATTTCATATTGGCAGCTTTGGCCTGAGGACTTTTCCAATGACTGTAATCTGCATAATCGTGATTGCCTAAAATGGCATATTTACCATAAGGAGCTGATAAATTTGCCAATACAGAAATATAAGGCTTTGCTTCGCTGGCATAATTATTTACAAGGTCACCTGTGAATACAATTAAGTCTGCCCGGGCATCAATCAGTTTTTTCAAACCTTTTTGAACGGCCTTTTTATTGCCGAAAAAACTACCCAGGTGCATATCGGATATCTGTGCAATTTTGAATCCTTTGAAAGCGGGTGGCAATCGATCGAAACGAATCGAATATTTCCGGGTTTTAAACCGGAAACGCCCAAACAGCATCGCATCGGCTAAAGCGAGTATGAGCAGGACAAACAAAGCCAAAGCAATGAGTAGAGCATAGCTTTTTAGCGAATTATTGATTCCCAAAAGAGAGCTGATAGTACTCAATAAAATACCCGTTAAAAAAATAAGAGTAAATATCAATTTGGGTAGATAAATCATCAGGAATATTCCAAACAGACTAAAACTAAAACGATATGATCCGCTATGTTTTATCCTGGGCCAACGTATAATGGCTAATAGCAGGGCCATTAGAATAGCTATTGAAAAAAAGCAATACACTATGGAAAAAGACGATACCAAAGTGGGCAAATACGCTTGAAACAATAGCTTGAAACCCCAATAAGCAGGAAGATCGATAAGAAGTAAAACAATAAACACGGAAAACAGCAGGCGGGGTAGTCGGTTTGGGCTCATGGCAATAAAAACACAGAACAGGCTAAAAGGTTCAGTCAGGAATGCCGGTACTTAATCACCTTGACTTTTTCCATTGTGATTAATCCTTCTTTCACATTTTCGTCAAGAAAAGGAATAAGCAAATCAATTTTTTCTTGTGCATCAACAATTTCAACTAAAATTGGCAGGTCTTCGCTAAGCCGTAAAAACTTAGCTGAATGCATGCGGCTGTCGGCACCAAAACCCATGATTCCTTTAAATACGGTTGCACCGGCCAAATTTAAGCTTCTTGCCTGTTGAACGATGGCTTCATAGAGTGGCCTGTTTTTAAAAGCATCTGATTCACCAATAAAAATACGCAGCAGAATACCTTGTTCCGGAATTTTCATAACCATGGATTTAAAAGGCGTAGAATATATTTAGTACTAAGAAAACCACTATAAGCAAGCACAAGACCTAAAACAACACTTAATAAAATATTGGTGACAGCCACAATGATTTCCCCTTCTTTTATCAAATTCATATTTTCCAACGAAAAGGTTGAAAAAGTAGTAAAAGCACCCAGTAAGCCTATCAACAGAAAGGCCTTAAGCTGAGGACCGAGTGAAAACCGTTGGGTAATAGCCCACAAAATCCCTATCAATAGACTACCTAATAAATTTACTGCCAGGGTTCCCCATGGAAACGAGGTTCCGCCAAGCCGGTAAGCCATTCCCGATAATCCGTATCTCATGACTGCACCCAATGCACCACCGGCTGCTATTATTATAATTTTTAGCATAATTTTCAAAGGCAAAAGTAAGTGTTTCGTAAAAATATTTTTGACTCTTATCCGGGTGAATCCTCAGCATTTGCTTGTTTTGACTACAATGCATCTATATTTTCGTGGATAATCGATATGCAATAATCAGGCAATTCATTTAGTTTTACTCTTGTAAATATTTAAACCATGAAAATACTCGGTCTGCTCTTCATTTTGATTCAATCCTTGATGCTGTTCTCTCAGCCCCTGTCTGATATGTCTGAGGCAAATATGTTGGCAGGATTGCAAAAAAATCAAAGATTGGAAGGCCAATATTTTATGCTCAAAGCCAAAACTGCGGCTTATTATAATCATTATGATCAGGCTTTGATATTAATAAAACAATCCCGGAAACTATATCCTGAGAATAAAGAAGTGTATATGCTTGCCGGTAATTTATATACGCTTCAGTCAAAATTTAAAAAAGCTTTAAAAGAATATAATCATGCCATTGCCGTAGCCGGTGAAAATGATGATATTTATTATCGAATGGGTATTTGTTATAATTATCTTCATAAATTTGAAGAAGCCGACAATATGTTTACCCATGCTTTAATGCTTGACAATACCCATCCCGAATATTATAACGGCAGGGGAGATGCCCGTTCTTATTTGGAATTATATAATAAATCAATCACCGATTACAATAAAGCCTTGAAGCTAAATCCCGATTATAGCGAGGCTTATCGCGGAAAGGGATATGCACTCACACGATTGGGCAATTACAGGGCTGCTTTGGAAGCCTTAAATCAAGCCATTATGCTAAACCCTGATGATGGACTAGCCTATTATTACCGGGGAATCACCAATACCAAATCATTTCGAAAAAAAGATGCATGCAGCGATTTGCTTACTGCCTATAATTTAGGTATCAGCAAAGCTAAAAAATATATTGCTCCTGATTGTAAACCCGAAGCAACAGAATCTTCTACAGCAAATCCTTAATATTCTTCCAGTTTCGAAAAAAAGAAGCTTCCTTCAATAATTGCATTTTCATCAGAATCGGAACCATGAACGGCATTTTGTTCAATATTACCCGCATATAATTGTCTGATTGTTCCTTCGGCAGCTTCTTCGGGATTGGTTGATCCGATTAGTTTTCTGAATTCTTCCACAGCATTATCTTTCTCTAGAATGGCTGCAATTATAGGCCCTGATGACATAAATCCTGTAAGGGAATTATAAAATGGTCTTTCCCGGTGTACGCTATAAAAAGCTTCTGCATCTGTTTTGCTCAATTGGGTATATTTCATGGCTACAATCCGGAATCCGGCATTTTCTATTTGAGCAATAATTTTTCCGCTCAGCGATTTTGACACCGCATCCGGTTTGATCATGGTAAAGGTTCTATTGCCTGACATGTTTATGATATTATTTGACGATAAAAAATTGATTGCAAAAATACACATAAGCCTTTCAATGATTCTCATCTCATGTGTTATTTTTGCACGCAACGATTAGTTTTGAAATTTTACAATATTGAACAATAATATAAGTCCTGCAATCATAGACAAGGCCGGTGATTTGATACACCGGGCAAAAAATATAGTACTCACCTGCCATTATAATCCTGATGGCGATGCCATAGGTTCTTGTTTGGGAATGCAGCATATTCTAAAAAACCGGGGAAAAACCGTTAGCGTGATTGTTCCCAATGATTTTCCGGGTTTTCTTCGTTGGATGCCGGGGGCTAAAAAAATTGTAATTAACAAACAAAACCCTGAAAAAGCTATTGATTTGATTGATCATGCCGATTTACTGATTCATCTCGATTTTAATCAGGCATCACGATTAGACACTTTGCAGGAAGCTATCAAAAATACAAAGGCAAAATCCATAATGATTGATCATCATCTCGAACCTGAGACATTTACCAATCTGATGCTTTCCGATCCAAAAGCAAGTTCAACCGGAGAACTGGTTTTTGAGTTTAGTGCAACTTTATGGGGTAAAAAGGCCATCGATTATAATGCGGCTATCTGTCTTTACGTAGCCATTATGACCGATACCGGTTCTTTTCAATATTCCTGCACTACTGATAAAGTACACAGTATTGTTGCCGATTTGCTGAAAACCGGTATCAGCCCCAATGAAATATATGATCAGGTATATAATCAGTTTTCAGAAAACCGTTTGAAACTGTATGGATTTTGTTTGGCCGAACGCATGGAAATATTACCTCATTTACATTTAGGTATTATCAATCTATCGCAGGAAGATTTAAGAAAATTTAAAAACAGAAAAGGCGATACGGAAGGTATTGTAAATTTACCTTTGCAGATAAAAGGAATCCGGATGGCTGTTTTAGTCACTGAACGCGAATCGGAAGTAAAATTATCGTTCAGATCGAAGGGCAAAATTGATGTCAGTAGTTTTGCACGTAAATATTTTAATGGAGGAGGACATTATAATGCAGCAGGTGGCAATAGTTCTGAAAGTCTTTCTTCTACGATAAATACCTTAAAGAAAACCATTATTGAAACAAAAATTTCTATGTCATGAGCTATCGGTTTGTATCTTTTCTTGTTCTATGCAGTAGTATTTTGCTGATTGCTGCTTGCAAACATCAGTCAACAAGCGACCAACTGGCCAAGACACCTTATGGACTTGCTTATGAAACATTAAAAAAGGGAAACGGACCGGCTCCTCAAATAGGTGATTTAGTAACTATTTATTCCATTTATAAAACGGCCAACGATTCGGTATTTGCCAGCGGATACGAACCGGATGTCATTGCCCAGCAATTTAAAATGGGAAAGGCCACTCAATATGGCGATTTACTGGATATGTTTTCGGTTATGCATGAAGGTGATTCCACCGAATTTTACCTTCAATCAGATTCAGTTTATCAGGGGGTTCGCCCCCCTTATATTCATGCCGGTGATATTGTGAAAATTATTATTAAAATGGAAGAGGTGGCAGTCGACACCGGCCAGGCCGGAGGAATAAGACCCAGTCAAAATGACCAACTTCAAATCGATACCCGCCTCATACAAAACTATCTGGCAAAAAATAATCTGACAGGATTCGAAAAAGTGGAAGATGGAGTATTTTATCATATCGATAAAAAAGGAAAAGGTGAAAATCTGAAAGCCGGTCAGAATGTAAAAATGCACTATATACTTGAAAATCTTCAAGGAGAAAAAATTGATGCCACCTACGACCGGGGCGAACCTATTACCGTAACTTTGGGAATAGGACAACTAATTCTTGGATGGGAAGAAGGCCTTCGCTATTTCAATGTGGGCTCTTCCGGTGAACTTATTATTCCTTCGCCCTTGGCCTATGGCGAGCAAGGGCAAGCCCAAAGCAATATCGAACCCAATGAAATTCTGGTATTTAAAATTGAAATAATTGGTATCTACGATGAAGTCAAACAATTGGCTACTGATTCCAAAATAATTCGCGATTATCTGGATAGGGGGAGTATGAAAGCGAAACAAACTAAAGAAGGCGTTTACTATAAAATAACGAAAAAAGGAAAAGGTCCTAAACCGGTTTCAGGTCAAACTATGATTATTGACTATACCGGTCGTTTACTTGATGGTACGGTGTTTGATTCATCGGTCGATCGCGACCAACCTTTTTCTTTTGTGCTCGGAGCAGGCCAGGTAATTCAAGGTTGGGAAATTGGTTTGCAATATTTTAATAAAGGAGCTAAAGGGTTGATTTTTATACCTTCAACATTAGCTTATCGCGATCATCAAGTGGGGAATATTCCTCCAAATAGTGTCTTGATATTTGACGTTCAAGTACTGGATATTCAGTAAAAAAATTAAAAAAATGAAGAAGAATTTATTATTTATTATTGCTTTGATTACCGGTGTTTTATTATATGCACAACCCGAAAATCTACCGGTAACTCCGGGAGGTATTCATTATCAATTTCATAAACAATATGAAGGTTACAAACCCAAAACAAGCGATTGGGTGAAAATTCATATCATTAATAGAAATGCAGCCGGGGAAAAAATTTTTTCTACTTATGACGGACAGGGACAAGCTGTTGAATTTCAATTAGCCGATGTTCAGTTTAATGGTGATATTGTCGAAGGTCTTCATTTAATGTCGGAAGGCGACAGTGCTACCTTTGTCATCAAATCTGATTCTATTTACCGGGGTGCCAATATGCCTGATTTTACCAAACCGGGCGAATGGATTTATTACGTTGTGAAGATGGTGGATATTCA
This sequence comes from Bacteroidota bacterium, assembly GCA_024276745.1. Classification (GTDB taxonomy): domain Bacteria; phylum Bacteroidota; class Bacteroidia; order Chitinophagales; family S012-47; genus JAJRWN01. The sequence continues at coordinate 10,209 of JAJRWN010000104.1, read as the reverse complement.
AACACCGGCTGAACATGCGGAAGAAACAAAACAAAAAAACCAAACATTAATGAAAGAACAATTAAAAGAAATTAAAGATACTTTAAACCATAGAGGTATTGATTATCAAGAAGACAACAACGGCCTGATATATTATATAGAGCAGGAAGGCGAAGGACCTCATCCTCAAATTGGTGAAACCGTTGAAGTACATTATACCGGATGGTTATTAAATGGTAAAAAATTTGATTCATCGGTTGACCGGGGACAAACATTTTCTTTTATGCTCGGACAGGGTAGGGTAATAAAAGGATGGGAAGATGCTTTGGTTTTGCTTAGGAAAGGCTCTAAAGGTATGTTTTATCTGCCGTCTGCACTGGCTTATGGCGACCGCGGAGCAGGAGAAGTAATTCCTCCTAACAGTATCTTGAAGTTTGAAATAGAATTGATAGATGTTACCAATAAAGATAAGGTCATTGAACAAGATCTTGAAACCATCAAATCTTACCTGAAAGAAAACGGATTATCGGCTACCCAATCACCCTATGGATTATTCTATAAAATTGATGTACCCGGCACCGGCCCTAAGGCACATCCCGGTGATAAAATAAAAGTTCATTATACCGGAAAACTATTGGATGGCACTGTGTTCGATTCTTCTGTTTCGAGGGGTGAACCTATTGAGTTTACTTTAGGCAGAGGAATGGTTATCGAAGGATGGGAAAAAGGCCTGATGTTCTTCAACAAAGGTTCTAAAGGTACTATTTATCTGCCTTCGCCATTGGCTTATGGCAATAAAGCTGCCGGATCCATTCCGGCCAATTCTATCCTGATTTTTGATATCGAAATGGTCGATATCGAAAAACAATAGCTTTAGTCATTAGCTGCTTTTGTGCTTTGACTACATCAGCATTTGAATTTATTTCGACAGGTAATCAGATGAAAATGGTTTTACCCCCATCTGATTGCCTGTGGTTTTATAATAATAAAATGGAAATGCCCGTAACGGGGAAAACTGTCGCTTGCAGTTCGTTGGATTGGTATTGTGCTCGTTAATAAATACCCGGGATAATTTTATGCGTTTTCTGTTTGTAGGCTGTATAGGCATTGCCAAATGCTTTTGTCAATACTTCCTCTTCTGTTTTTATCCGGTATGCGATAGCCAAAAAAATGGGTACGTTAATCACAATTAATGATTTTATGCTGTTCATTGAAATGGCAAGGCCAATACAAATAAGCAGTAAACCGGCATAACTTGGATGCCTGATTTTTTTATAAAGCCCATCGGTTTTTAATGTATGATGCTTGCCGATAGCAATATCAACGGTAAATCCTTTTTTTAATTGAATAATTGAAATCCAGCGTAAGACTATCCCAATTAAGAAAATCCCTATCCCAATGATTGCGATTATCTGATTCATTGAGTTCCACTCCTGTGTGTTTGCAATATAAAAACCCAGGGTAATGACCACAGGTATTGTAATCCAAAACAGGAGCAAAGATTTACGATCATATTTTATTTTTATTTCCGTGTTTTTCGAACGTTTCACCAGCATTAAGAGAAATTCTGATAAGAAAAACAGATAAGAGGAATAAACAACTATTGTAAAGTCCATATTAATCGTTTAGATAAAATCGTTTTTCGCGAACAGGATACCGGACATTGGAAATCTTCGAATGATTGAGCAGGAAGACTTGTCCCTGCAAGTTTTTTCCCTTCCATACTTCAATACCTTGCCATTGATCGCCACAGCGGTTGCTAAGTTCGCAGGCATCGAGGATTAGCTTCGCTCCTGCCTGTACAATAATTTTACTGCCGGCAGGCATCGAAACCAAACAATGCAAAATTAATTGGCCTGAAGGTTTTATAACAATATCGCCACGGATATCTTTATTGCAAGGCCATTCAATTTTTTCGCCACGATGGATATATATGGTTTGTGTAGTATCTTTTTGACACCAATCCTCAATGAGTACTTTTCTTTGTATGGCATTATCAAGCGTAAAACGGTATTGCATTTTACCAATCTGGCAGGGCGTAAGAGCTTCTCGGTAAAGATTATAATCCATCACATTATTAGACCATAGGGAGTCACAAGTTCCGCCTTCACCTTTTGACCAGCAATTTGGATTACGGGGCGTATCCTTACAACCGTCATTTTGATTCCAGGTATGAGAAAGTCCCAGACAATGCCCCAATTCGTGAATAAGTAATTTAGAGATAAACCAGGGGCCATAAGTAATGTCTTGCTTTCCGTCATTATAAAACACTTCGCTGCTTTTGGAAAAAGCACCGGCAACTTTTGCCCAGGGCCCCATGCCGATACCACCCATTTTTCCGGCCATAGGCCTGCCCAGACTATCGGGGCCACGTTCTATGAAAAATATATTGATTACACGGCCTTTCCGTATGCCGTAATGATCGTAAAGCCAGCTTGAATAAATGGTGTTTTCCTTATCATCAGGGTTAAAATAACAATGCCGGTCATTGCGATGGTAATAGATACCTTCATCACCGGAAATGCTACTGTCAGGGCTAAGCACAAATTGTATATCAACTGGCATTACCGCTGTATGATTGCCCGGGGGAAGGTGCATTTGCTTATTATGCAACATCCTTTGGTTTGCTGCATGTAAAATATCCAAGGCATATTGCCGGGCAGTAGCTTGATCAAAATTGGCTGTCCCCTCAGTATTATTGACAAAATGGAAGTTTACTCTCACGTAGCGGGTTTGACGGTATCCGGGATGAATCGTATCGGGTAAATAATTTAAAGGATTTGAACAAGATATTCTGGAGAGTTCTTGTTTCATACTGCTATCGGCTTCTATGATAAGATCAGATTTTGATGGTATATACCTGACAATTTTCCGGTTACAAGCCTGAAATGTCAATAATATAAAAAGCAATACAACGGCTATGCCATACTGCTGATTAAAAAATATTAATTTTGATTTCATGAAGCGTTTATCAATCATTCAATTAGCCTCAATAATAGCGATTTCTGTACTATTTATACTGAGTTCATGCCAACAATCGGGGCGAAAAAGAGATATTGAGAAGATTCAATCATTGGAAAAACAATTAGAACGGGATGTTCAAAGTGGTGAATTATCAAATCAACACATGTTTGAAACCGCACAAGCCATGAAGGATTATTTGCTGGCTTATCCTGACGATACCATGCACCGGGCTGAATATTACAAAAAAGCAGCGATGTTGTTCGGTCAGGCTCAAGATTGGAATCAATCAATAGCTTTGATTGATACTTTTATAAGTCGTTATCCACAGCATGAATATGCCCCCGAATTGCTCCACTTCAAAGCTTTCTATATTGATGAAGAAGGATTGAAAGATTTACAACAGGCTCGCATCAATTATTTGAAATTTCTGGATTTATATCCGGATCATGAATTGGTGAAATCAGTATTGTTCTCGTTGGAAAATCTCGGTAAACCTGCCGAAGAAGTTTTGGATAGTTTGATTAAGCAAAACCGGGATAGCCTATAATTTCACAAAAGGCAGATGAGCATTTCCTGTTTCGATGAAATATAATCCGGCTTTATAATGCCTCAGGTCAATTGAAAGTACAGATGATTCATGCTGATTTTGCAAAGTTTCTATCAAGCGTCCTTGTAAATCGTAAATACCAATTACATCCGGTAATTTAGCCGGATTTTCAGCTTTTAAAAAAATCTCCGATCCTGACGGATTAGGATATAAATGAAAAGTATTGCCGGGTTGAGCAATCAGGGGCAATCCGATAGGTGTGAAAGTACAAGAGCCGTAGTTTTCAGCTTTAATCAGGCTTTGATACACATTCAATCGTCCACCTGTTTTTGTTTTTCCTTGTAAATCGGCAAGAGTATCAACACCATTGAGAATATAACTTTTTACGGTTAATGCTACCGCACCGGGAGAATTTTTTGCATCGTCAATCAAGTCTTTACAGCTACTGGCATAGAGTAAGGCAATAGAACCGGCTACGTGTGGTGTAGCTCCTGAAGTACCGCCAAAATAGCCGTAATCATTAAAAGGATTGGTAGTAAAAGTTCCTGTTCCGGGGGCTCCCAAGTCAATGGTTGAATCTCCATATCCTGCTTGATATTCTTTCAAATCATTCCGGGTTGTATTGGTTACCGAAATAAGCCAATCGCTCGGACAAGCTGTAGGCATATCGCCCAGCGAATCAATATTCCAGTTATGATTAGCGGTTGCTGCACAATTGAGTATGCCCGCCTGCCCCATCGAATCATACATTGCACACCATATCGGATAATTGGCCGGTTGACCGAGATCGATACCCCACGATGAGTTGACCGAGACTACAAATGCGCCTGATGTACCATTGCTGCTATTGTATTTACGTCTAAAATCCATCACATACGAATAGCTTTCGATTGCTTCTGCTTCGGATACTCCTGCTTCAACAGCCAGTATTTTTATATTCCAGTTGATACCACTTACACCAATTTGATTATTTCCCGATGCTCCGATAATACCTGCTACCGAAGTTCCATGCCAATCGGCATCAAGCGTATCGTTTTGAGTAAGAAAATTCCAACCCATGAAATCATCGACATAGCCGTTTTGGTCATCATCAAGACCATTGGCAGGAATTTCTTCATGATTTTTCCAAATATTGGCTTTTAAATCAGGATGATTCAGATCAATGCCACCGTCAATAACCGCCACAACAATGGTATCGCCTCGGGCAGTCAGTCCTCCGGTTTGTATAGCCCAGGCCAGCGTTGCATCGATATCGGCACCGGCCAGCCCGCCTTGTTGTCCGGTATTAAGCAAACTATATTGATTCATAAATAAAGAATCGTCAGGACTAATTCTTCTGCTGATCCGGTGGTTATACTGGGCATTAAGTACTTCCGGATCACGCTGCAAGTATCCTAATATCATGGTATTTGTTTCAATATTGCTCTTGGAGGTACATAAATATATTTGCATCCGGGCTGATACTTGCCGTGTAATATCAAATGGCTTTGTAATAGCATCTTTTTCACGAAACGACCTCAGCCATGCAGTGGCATTCGTTCCACTTCTTAGCTGAATAAGGTATTCTCCAGGAATACGCTGTGCGTGAAGCAAAGAAATGTTCAAGATAATTCCCGATACAAGTATAGTGGTTGCGATTTTGCGAAGCATATATTATTTTGAAAGTTAAAACTAAATACTTTGTAATTATCAAACAATTATTCTATTAGGCTATTGTATAAAATAGTGGTTTATGACAATATTATTTCTAAAAGCAAATCGTTTAGTGTTTTATCTAATACTATATCTATGTGTGAAATAAGCCAAATTTTTCTATATCGAATCGCTTAAATTTGCAGGCTATGCTAAAAGTCGGGATATTTTTTGGAGGACCTTCGCGCGAAAGAGAAATTTCTTTTGCCGGAGGCCGCACGGTTTACGATAATCTTGACAAAAGTTTATTTGAAGCAATCCCCATATTTGTAGATTCATTCCGCAATTTTATTTTACTCGATTGGCCATTTATCTACAAAGGTTCTATCCGCGATTTTTATCCACCGCTTGAGTGTTTACCTAAAAGCAATGATCCTTTTCAGATTTATGCCGAGAGTATGGGTAAGCTCTCTAATCGAAAATGGAATACTTTAATGAAGGCCGTAGGTAAACCATTGCAAAAAGCTGATTTACCCGGTATAATTGATTTTGCTTTTCTGGCACTGCATGGCTTATATGGAGAGGACGGACAGATTCAGCAAGAATTGGAAGCCATAGGCATTCCATATTCAGGTTCGGGCATTGTATCCTCATCTATTGGCATCGATAAAGCCTTGCAAAAAAGATTGATGGCCGAAGCCGGTATGCCTTCTCCTCATTTCCAAATTATTTCAAAAAAACAATGGCGCACTGAGGATCAGCAGGTTTTATTCGGTGCATTGAAAAAAACAACCGGATTACCGTTGGTTATCCGGCCGGCCCGGCAGGGTTCTTCTATCGGAGTGAGTATTGTGAGAAAAAATGATTTTAAGGAATTTCATGGAGCGATGAATCAAGCCTTTTTTAGCTTGATAATTGATAAAAAAGCATGGAAAGCACTTGATAAGGATGCCCGTCTGGATTTTGTACGAAAACTTATCGACATCCGAAGCAACATTGGTTTTCCGCTACGCTGTACTGATATCATTTGTTATCATCCAGATCAACTTATTAATCTGATTGATGAAAAATTCCGTTCGGGTTTCGATAAAATATTGCTCGAAGCACTGGACAGCGAAAAGGAAGTTATTGTAGAATCGTTTATCGATGGGAGAGAATTTTCCTGCATTGTCATCCGTACCGAAACAAACAAAATCGTTGCTTTACCTCCTACCGAAATCAAAAAAGGTCAGGAGATTTTTGATTATCGTTCGAAATATCTTGCCGGCCTTTCGAGAAAAATAACACCAATCGATTTGCCGGAGGAAAAAATTAATAAAATCAGAACAGCTTGTGAAAAATTATTCGATTTTTTTCATTTTAATGTATATGCCAGGATAGACGGATTTATACAAAAAGACGCTACGATTTACCTGAATGATCCAAACACCACAAGCGGAATGTTGCCATCCAGTTTCTTTTTTCATCAGGCTGCCGAAATCGGTTTAAACCCTAGTCAGTTTTTAAGCTATATCATTCAAACCTCTTTGCGTGAACGTATATGGAATGGATTTTCAACACAAACATACACGCAATTATTAAAAAAACTGAATCAGGAAATTATTGCTAAAGGCAAGCAGTCTGAAAGCAAAATCCGGGTGGCCGTAATTATGGGAGGCTATAGTAGCGAACGGCATATATCTGTAGAAAGTGGACGAAATGTATATGAAAAACTGGCTTCATCTGCCAAATATATACCCTTACCCGTTTTTCTTACAAAAACAGGAGAGCAGCTCCGTTTATTTCAAATTCCCATCAATTTATTGCTGAAAGATAATGCTGATGATATCAGGGAACAGGTGCTTGATTTCAAGCATCATAAAATAATTGACCACATAAGGACCTTGTGTAGCGATGTCACTCTTAAATATGCCACAAAAGATTATACGTTCGAACCTTTGGAAATTTCGTTTGAAGAACTGGCCGAAAAAGTTGATGAAGTTTTTATTGCCTTGCATGGCCGTCCGGGTGAAGATGGAGCCATTCAAGAAAAGCTCGAACAATTGGGGCTTCCTTATAACGGAAGCCGGCCTGAAACTGCAGCCCTCACTATTGACAAATATAAAACCAATGAATTGCTGGCCAGCCACGGTTTCAGGGTAGCCAAACACCGATTGATTGATAAAGTTGATTTTCTGGCCGGTAATCAAAAAGTTTGCGAAGAAGTGGAACAATCTTTTAGCTATCCTTTTATTGCCAAACCAATTGATGACGGATGTAGCTCGGCCGTAAAAAAAATCAATAATCGCCAAGCGCTCATCGCCTATATGCGTTTATTGTTTCGAAATACCGAAACCCTGCCCAAAGCCGAAGCATTATTGCTTGGATTGAAACCAAAAGAAGAAATACCCCGGAAAGAAAAAATTCTGATTGAATCTTTGATTACTGCTGAAAATGCAAAATATTTTTTAGAAATCACAGGTGGTATTCTAGCTCATTTTGATAAAAAAGGAAAGCGTTATTATGAAGTATTTGAGCCTTCCGAAGCACTGGCCGGTGAATCGGTACTTTCTTTGGAAGAAAAATTTTTAGCCGGTCAGGGACAAAACATCACTCCGGCACGGTTTGGCCATACTCCGGAAGAATATCAAATTATTGCGGAAAAAGTAAAAGCTGATTTGAAACGGGTAGCCGCATTGCTCAATATTGATGCTTATTGCCGGATCGATGCTTTTGTACGGGTATTTGATGATTTACGGGTTGAAACTATTATTATTGAAGTAAACTCCTTACCCGGAATGACACCGGCAACCTGCATTTTTCATCAGGCCGCAATCAATGGTTACAAACCATTTGATTTCATCGATCAAATACTCGAATTTGGAAAAGAACGAAATAAACTCAAAATTTGCTGAATCCGGAGTATAGGAAAAATACTTATTTATGATTAAAAAATTGATTTTACTGTTAAAAAGCAAAGTTTTATGGTTCAGCATACTCGCCATTGCCATACTTTCTGTTTTGATTTTTGTGGGTAGTTTCAAATATCTAAATGCCTATACTAATCATGGAGAAACCGTGACCGTTCCAGATTTGCGGAAAATGACCCTTGAAGAAGCCGGTCAATTGCTGAAAAATCAAAATCTTTATTTTGAAATTATGGATTCGGTGTACCGGCAAGATTGTGTGCCTACCGAAATTATAGCTCAGTATCCATTACCGGGACGCAAAGTAAAAGAATACAGGCATATCTATATTACCATCAACAGTGTGGTAGCTCCCCAAACAAAACTACCGGACTTGACCGGAAAATCGCTTCGCAATGCTATAAATATACTTGCTAATAACGATCTTGATATAGGAGATATCAGCTATGAACCATACCCCTTTGCCAATGCCGTTATCAGAGCAGAGTTTGAAGGTAAAGAAGTGAAACCGGCCACTCAATTTATAAAAGGTACCAAAATTGATTTGGTTGTAGGCAATGGACTGGGCGATACGAAAGTAAGCGTTCCTTCCCTAAAAGGAAAAACACTGGAAGAAGCCAATTTTATTTTGCACGGTGCTTATAATTTGAATATCGGACAAAGCATTTACAGCGAAAATGTAAGTAGCAGGGATGATACTATAAACGCAGTAATTTACCGGCAATTTCCTAAAACAACCGATGAAAAATCCTTGCGATGGGGCGAATTTATAGATGTGTGGTTGATGAAAAGAGAAGCTTTTGAAATGATGCAGGATACAAGTCTGTAAACATGATGAACAATAACAAAACCCGGATAGAGTTAAATATAAAATCTATGAAAGCAATTCGATTTTATCTTCTTATGCTAAGCCTATTACTGTTTCAGGGTTTAAGCGCTCAGGAATATTTGACCCATCCTGATAATAATCCTGTATTGCAAAAAGCATTTCTAAGTCTTAACAAAATTGAACATAAAACCCGCTTTCTCGTAGATACTTTACCCTTTATAGATGATTTTTCACAACAGGGATTTTACCCTGATCCCGATAAATGGGAGGATAATACGGTTTTTATCAACGTCAGTTTTCCGGTAAATCCACCTACTATTGGAGTAGCTACTTTCGATGGACTCAGAGAAGATGGAAGCCCCTATTCAAATGGCACTAATTCACAGGGAAGGGCCGATTCGCTTACGAGCCATCCGCTGAAGTTGGGAAATCTGTCACCGGCCGATTCGGTTTATCTGAGCTTTTTTTATGAAGCTAAAGGATTGGGTAATACACCCGAAAACAGCGATTCTTTAATACTGAAATTTAAAAATCAATCGGGTAACTGGAAAACCGTATGGAAAAAAAGTATTCAGCAAGCATCAACCGATACTTTCAAATATGTGATGATAGGACTTAAGAAATCAGCTTATTTTTTCAATGGATTTCAATTTCAATTTATCAACTATGCCACCCTTACAGGCAATAACGACCACTGGCATATAGATTACGTGAAAATGGATAAAAACCGGAGCATCAATAACCGCCAGCTAAATGATGTGGCTTTCAACCTGATGCCTCCGGGTCTGCTGATGCGCTATGAATCAATGCCCTTAAACCAATTCAAAGGATTTGAAAATCAAGAACTTATTCCTAATTTACAAATTTTTGCATCCAATCATTTTAATGTAATCAAGAATACTACATTCAGTTATGAAGCCCGGGAATTATGTACAAATTCTGTGTTGAACAGTACTTTTATAGAAACCATCAATTTTCCTGCAAATAGCGATACTTCTTTAACTGATCCAAATTTCGAAGCAGCTTTGCAAAGCTATCTGAGTGCGAATACTTGCGATAGCCTGACCATTCAAACAAAATATTTTCTCAATAATTCACCGCCCGATTTTTCAACACGATTCAACGATACGGTATATCAATTCCAACACTTTTATAATTATTTTGCCTATGATGACGGTTCTGCCGAGCAGGCTTACGGCCTTATTGGCACGGGAGCTTACCTGGCCTATGAGTTTGAAAGCAATGTAGCTGATACCCTTCAAGCGGTATCGATTCATTTTGCACACATCAATGGCGATATCAGCAATTATTTATTCTCTATTGTAGTTTGGGATCAATTGGATATACCCGGT
>JAJRWN010000103.1 GCA_024276745.1 Bacteroidota bacterium | reverse complement strand
TTCATTTCCAGCTTGTCTTAAAAGTGTATTATTTGCTCTTCTCTTATTGCTCTTTATCTTTTGAAATTGCCTTAAAGAAACTTTAAGTGTGTGGAAAAAATAATCTTTTCAGGTTTAAGATATTAGTTGGGTCATCAGATGCAATTTGCCAACTGATGAAAACCAATTATGTCTAATTTATCTTTGTTAATAGACTGAACAATATCCAACGTGTCTTTTGCTGACTTGATATGGTTCTTTATTCCAGAAGGACAAGTTCCATATACTATAGCCTTTCCGGTTTGGAGCAATACAATAATACCCTAAAGTGCTTAGGCAATTTAGAGTATTCGTTATTTATTAGTGAACTTTCGGGAAACCCGTGGAGAGGAATTACGAATTTGTCTTTTGTATTTCCTGAAATACGGCAATCAAATATTCGATTCTTTTTTTATGTTTGTTATTTTTAGTAGATAGTTACCCACAGGCATTATTTCCTTACATTCTGTTTTTAGCATATACAAGATAAACACTATTGCAATTAATGCTTGTGTGCTGCTTAGAGAGAATTGTAAGCCCACCGGCAAATGAGCAGATGTGTATGGTTTGTGTTGAAATTTTACAAGTTAACTCGCACAGCAGCTCAATGTAGAAACATCCTTCCCGAAAGTTATGGCAGCCAGTTTTATTCCTTCTCCCAAAGTCAGGTAAGGATAAAAGTTTTCTGCTAAATCTTTTATGCTTATTCCGTATTTGATAGCCATGCTTATTTGTTGTATCAATTCGCCACCTTCCGGAGCCACTATTCTTGCTCCAATGAGTTTATCGGTTTCGGTGTTGCGTATAAGTTTGATAAAACCTCTTGTGTCGTTGGCAGCAATTGCTCTTGGAACGTCTTTCAACGCTATTTTTGATACTTCAAAGGGAATATTTTTCGCTTCAGCTTCAGCTTCGTCAATACCTGCACCTGCAACCTGCGGATCGCTGAAAACAACCCAGGGCAGGGATGAATAATCAGCTTTGTTCTCTGTACCGGAGAATGCATTTTCAACGGCAATTTTCCCCTCAAAGGCAGCGGTATAAACATAAGCAGGCGTATTTACTACATCACCGGCTGCAAACACATTCGGCAGATTGGTTTCCATTTTTTCATTTACCTGAATATGTCCTTTCCCGGTCAACTGCAAACCGATGTTTACCAAGCCCAATTTTTGTGTATTGGTTATGGTTCCTGTCGAGACCAGGATTTTTTCTGCTTCAAATCTTTTTTGCTCACCGTTTTGTTCGGTCAGAACAACAATATTATGCTTATCTTCAGTGACCTCAAGAAAGCGTAAACCGGTGTAAATGTTCATTCCTTCGCCTCGAAGGTGATTGGTGAGTTCTTCGGCAATATCTTCTGTTTGCTTCGATAATACGTGGGCAGAACGTTGCAGTAAAGTAACCCGGGTTCCTAAACGATGGTAAGCCTGTGCAATTTCCAGAGCAATATAGCCACCACCAAGAACTATCAAAGATTCGGGTTGTTCTTCCAAATCGAATAGCGTTACATTGGTCAGGTAATTTGTTTCTTTCAAACCCTTAATATCAGGGATATGGGTAGTGGCTCCGGTGGCAATTAAAAATTTAAGAGCAGTGTATTTGTCTTTGCCATCAACCAGGATAGTATTCTTATTTACAAATTCAGCCCAGCCCTGCACCATACTCAGGTTTTGAAAATCTCTTACTACATCCATATATTTCTTTTCCTGTAAGGTGGCAACCAAGGTTTTTTTGTCTTTGATGACCTGTGCGAAATCAATATTCACACCTTTTGGATTGATTCCGGCAAAGTTGGAATGCTTTGCATGATAAGCCGTTTCACCGGCACGAATCAGGTTTTTTGAAGGAACGCAACCCACATTTACACAGGTGCCGCCAAATGCCAATCCCCCGTTAACCATTAATGTCCTTAAACCCAGACTTTCTGCTTTTATGGCTGCTGAAAAGGCTGCCGAACCACCTCCGATAATGATTAAATCAAATTGATTTGAACCGGCATCATTTTTAGGCATTTCTCCTGCCACTTTGTAATGTCCTGTGCTGTTAATAATTTCAGCAATTTCCTCTTTGCTGATTTTCTCCGGATCAAACTCAAATTCACCCGATGCTTCAGGATAACTTATATGATTAGATTCGATACCTTCTTTTCCTGCAAACTTTTTGGCAATGGTTTGTGCACAATGGTCACAGGTCATGCCTGTAATATCGAGTTTTATTGTTTCTATTTTCATTAAACTTTCTTTAAGATTTATCTTTTATGATTTCTGCCTGGTAACCTGCTTTCTCTATTACTTTTATGATTACTTCGGGATTTGTTTTATCAGCGTTATAAGTAATGGTGGCTAAATCGTTGGGGTATTCAATCGATTGGTCAATTACTCCGTCCATAGCTTTTAGAGCAGTTGAAATATAGTTTGAACAACCTGTACAAGTCATCCCTGTAATTTTAAGCTTCACAATCTTTTCGTTCCCCTGAAATGTCTTTTCTGTTGTTGTCTTAGCTGAAGGCTTGCAACATTGTGCTTTAACCTGAGAAATGTTAAGAGTGAATATGGCTATGATTATGATTAAATACTTTTTCATGATAATAATTTAATGATTTCTAAAATAAGATGGGTAAGCCCCTTTTTGCCTGATATTTAAAGTGTGTACCGTGCAATAAATCATTCCGGTCATTTTTTTCATGTTTTTTTACTATTGCAGTAAATATTTAAATTTATGTTATGATTTTTTTATTGCTCATTATGACCAAGCACCTTATAACCGGTTTTGTCGATTGATTGAATAATAGCCTCTTCCGAAGTTTTTGATTTATCGAATTTTACAACAGCAGTACCGGTTGTATGGTCAGCTTTGGCCTCAATAACACCATCCACTTCCTGAGCTGCATAAGCCACATGACTGTCGCAGGCAGAGCAAGTCATTCCTGAAATGTCAAAGTGAACGGTTTGAATATCGGCAGCATTTACAATAATCACTTCTTGCTTATTATCGGGATAAAACACGTAGGAATAATAAGGAAACGCCAACATTAAAGCCGAAAAAACGGTAACAATTCCCAGGAATCTTTTCGATTGCCAGAACGAAGGCTTTTCGTCTTCTTCGCACGCACATTGAATATCTTCTGCCTTTCGTGGTTTTAATTTCTGATACCAGGCAAAGCCCAATACCAAAATGGTGAAACCGATTAAATACGGACGAAAAGGCTCCATCCATGAAAAAGAAGATGCCATGCCACTTGTTCCGGCAATCAATGCTAAAACCGGTGTGATGCAACAGAGTGATGCTGCTATGGCAGTGATGATTCCCGAACCAATTAAGGCTTTGTTTGATTTCGTTTTCATACTATTTCTGTTTTTAAAATGTTACTTTCCGAATTAATAATGTTGAAAAATGATTCCAGAATCTGCAAAAAATCATTTTTAATGAAATAGAAATAGGTCTGCCCATCTTTCCGGACATCTACCAAATTTCCGTCTTTTAATTTTCGTAAATGCTGAGAAATGGCTGAGACATTCATATTCAGAATATCGCTTAAATCACATACACACAGCTCGTTTTCTTCATTCAGTAAATAAAGGATTATTAGCCTTACTTCGTTACCGGCCAATCCCAATACGAGCGAAAGTTTAGATAAACTTTTTTCTTTCGATGCTATTTTATTTTTGCAATGGTTAATCTGCCTGAGGTCGGCCAGGGCTCTAATACAAACTTGCTTATTCATCATCCGATTTTTTTATTGTTTAAGTATTTAAGAGAACACTAAAATACAGTAATAGTTTTTTAATACAAATCTTTTAACATTATTTTAGTATTTACTTAAATAGCAATGAAGGTGCTGAGTCAGCCATTCAGTCATCCTTACTTTTTGCTTTAGTAAAATGAAGGAAATAGTGCTATTAATCTTTTGGATTTAGTAATAACCGGCTATTGCAGCATAAAACGAAATCCTGAAAAGCAGGGACAAATTGTGCTATTTGTGCGGTGGCTCTGTTTTCATATGGAGCCCAATATCTGTGTAAATGCAATATGCATTTACACACCTTATGGTCAGGGTTTTATTAACGGCCATATTTTTAATTAGTTAACTTCCAAAATGATATCAAAAGGGCTATGCAGGTTTTTAAATCCCATTAAGCATATTAGACCTACTGAATAAAGAGATTCCTACAAAATAATATATTCAATTTGTTTATTGAGTGAATAGATGGGCTGAAAGAACTTTAATATTCGGGCCGGCCGGGTTCATATTTTTCTCTCCAGGCCATAATGCCTCCTTCGAGGTTCAGAATTTGCCTTTTGGGGAATTGTTCTTTTAACATTTTTACCACCCGTGCACTGCGGATACCTACTTTGCAATATACAATCAAAGGGTCTTTGGCAGGGATTTCATCTTGTCTTTGCGCTATCTCTCTTTCAGGTATATGCACCGCATCAAAACGCACAAAAGCCAGTTCAAAGAATTCGCGTACATCCAGCATGGCGGGCTTTTTTCCGGCCTGGATGAGTTGATGCAATTCATCTACAGCAATACCGGGTACATCCACTGCACTTTCTGCCATTTTGCAGAATATGTCATAATCAATCAACTGTTTGATAGATGGATGCTCACCGCTGAGAGGGTTATCAGCCCGCGACTTAAACGAAAATATTTCTTGCTTACTTTCCAGTGTATCATAGGTCAGCAGTTTGCCCGATAGTGTTTGGCCTATTCCGCAAATTATTTTGATGGTCTCCACCGCCATCATGTTGCCAACAATGCCCGTCAAAGCACCGAAAACACCACCGATAGAGCAATCGGGTATTTGAGCCGGTCCGGGCGGCTCCGGAAATAAATCACGGTAATTCGGACTTAGCTTTCCCTTAGCCTCCTGATGGTTGAATACCGATACTTGTCCGGCATAGCGGTAAACCGAACCATAGACTACAGGAATTTGCAGAAAAAAAGTAGCATCGCATATCAGGTAACGGGCCGGGAAATTATCGGTGGCATCAATAACGACATCCATATCCTTCAGGTATTCCATGGCATTGCCGGCTTGTAAACGATCCTGAATTGCCTCACATATCAGCATGGGATTAAAAGCTTTTACCCATGCTGCCGCCAGTGTGGCTTTCGGCAGTCCACAATCTTTTTCCCTGAAAATGACCTGCCTTTGAAGGTTCATTCTTTCCACCTTATCCGGGTCTATGATGCGCAGGTAAGCACAACCCGCTGCCGACAGATATTGCAGTACGGGAATACCCAATCCACCGGCACCAATAATCGCAATCCGGGCATTTTTTAGCTTTTGCTGCGCTGCCATTGAAAAGCCAGGCAATGCAAAATGCCGCGCATAGCGGCTCATCTCATTCTTGCTTAGCGAATTTTTCACAGCTGCCAAATTACTTGAAATTTGTGTAAATAAGCTTGGAGTGTATCCGTTTGCAAGCCTTTTGTAAGGATTTCGCAGGAGTTGATTTTACTTCCTATAGCATTAAATAGAATGATTAATTTTATAGCATGAAGAAAAGAGTATCGATTTTAACCGCATTACTGTTTACATTATTTTTCTGTCCCCAACCATTACAAGCCCAGTATGATTTTGGTGGAAATGTATTCAAAAGCCTGATTTTTCAGGAAGCCATGCATGCCAAGGCAAAAAAAGCAGGTTCATCGCGGACAGGAAGCCAATATGATATCTATTATCATCGGCTCGATTTCCAAATAGATCCGGATGTGTATTATATTCAGGGAGCTATCACTACTTATTTTATTCCAAATCAGAATGTAAGTCAACTTGAATTTGACCTCAGCGATACTTTAACTGTTGATTCTATTGGCTACCATGGTGCATTGATACCTTTTTCACAATTACCAGGTGATGTACTGCAAATCATCCTGGGGGCAACAATTAGCGCAGGTACTAAAGATTCAGTGACAGTATATTATCAAGGGGTTCCGCCATCGACAGGTTTTGGCTCATTCATCCAAAGCACACATGATAGCGTTCCGATTATCTGGACACTCTCAGAACCTTATGGCGCTAAAGAATGGTGGCCTTGCAAACAGGATTTGAATGATAAAATTGATTCTATTGATATGTTTGTTACTTGTCCTTCGGCTTATCGCGCTGCCGGTAATGGTTTATTGGTGGGCGAAAAAAATCTGGGCAACCTGAAAGTATATCATTGGAAACACCGGCATCCGATAGCAGCTTATCTTGTAGCAACTGCTATTACCAATTATGAAGTTTATACCGATATCGTTCCTTTATCTACCGGAAATTTGAATATGCTTAATTATGTGTATCCTGAGAGCAAAACATCAGCCCAAAGCCTTACACCGGCACTGATTCCTGCTATGCAATTGTATGACTCACTTTTCATTCCATATCCTTTTATGGATGAAAAATATGGCCATGCCCAATTTGGCTGGGGTGGGGGCATGGAGCATCAAACCATGAGTTTTGTTGGTGCTTTTAGTTTTGCGCTGTTGGCCCATGAACTGGCCCATCAGTGGTTTGGCGATTTTGTAACTTGCGGTTCCTGGGAAGATATCTGGCTCAACGAAGGTTTTGCTACTTATTGCACTGCACTGACCTACGAACATCTGTTTAACGGCATTTGGTGGATGCCCTGGAAAAAACAAACCATCAACTATGTAACTTCTCAGCCTGACGGTTCGGTATGGGTTGACGATACTACTTCGGTAAACCGGATCTTTGACGGCCGGCTGTCTTATCGCAAAGGAGCCTATCTGCTGCACATGTTGCGTTGGGTGACGGGCGATTCTGCTTTTTTTGCCGGTATTCACGATTACCTGCTTGATAGCAATATTGCCGATGGCTATGCCCTTACCGATGATTTTCAATCACATCTGGAACAAAGCAGCGGTTTAGATCTAAGCGAATTTTTTAATGATTGGTATTATGGTCAGGGTTTCCCGATTTACCAGATTCTTTGGTCTCAGGAAGCGAATCATGATGTACATGTCAGCATTCATCAAGATCAATCAGACCCTTCGGTTTCATTTTTTGAAATGCCTGTTCCTTTATTGGCTAAAAACACTATCAAAGATTCTATGATTGTTTTGCAAGATTCACTCAATAATCAATCTTTTACTTTTAATCCCGGTTTTCAACTCGATTCATTGATTTTCGACCCTGATCTTTGGCTCCTGGCGCAGTCAAGTGTTCTGCTCGATGTGGATTTGATCAATCCCGGTGGGAGTATGCTCCTTTGGCCTAATCCGGTATCCGATATATTGAATATTCAGGTTGATACCAATAATTATTTAACCGGTATCCGTTTGTTTGATTTGAGTGGAAAGGAAGTGATGAGTCTCGATAATCTCTTTGCAAAACATTATGAATTAGCACTGGCTTCTTTGGCTCGTGGTGTTTATTTGCTTCAGGCCAATACTTTGAAAGGTTTAATAAGCAATAAATTGTTGCGGATCCAGTGATTTTTATTGAAAGGCATATCCAATGCTAATGGCACCGTATGGTATCCATGGCGAGTCATCAGGATCACCTTGATAATCGGGTAAATAAAAAGGTGTGAAATTAATCCTGAAGAGTAAACTGTTGGTGGGGAAAGGCTGAAAGCGATATCCGATATTGCCGGTAAGAATATTTTTCGTTTGATGTTCGTAGGATGCCAGTAAATTTAAATTGTAAAGGCCTAGTTCTAAAAATTCCCGGCTTTTTCCAAACAACAAGCTAATACCGGTCAACAGATTAAAATCGGAATGAAGCATATAGGTTGGTACCATATTAATACCCACTCGTCCGCTAATATTAAAAGCCGGAGTTCTAAATAAAGCTCTTTCATAATTGGCCGTATAGGTGAGTCCGTTTCCAAAGATTTCAAAATACAGGCTGTTCCCGGCTATACCCGTCTTAAGTTTCGACTGAGCATTTGAAAAGCATGAAATGAGGAGG
>JAJRWN010000102.1 GCA_024276745.1 Bacteroidota bacterium | reverse complement strand
TTATTTCTATCTTTGGCAATCTTCGCGCAAAATTGCCTTTTGATAATTTGTATGAATCATTTATTTTTACAGCTTTCTTGCGCAAATCATAAAATTTAGTTTGTATGAAAAGGACATCATTTATTACTCTTCTTCTGGTTGCATTGATAGCATTCAGCGGTTGTGGAAAAAAGGGCTACAAATATTACACAGGTCAGCTACTAGGTGTTCCTGACAGGCCCGGATGGAAAGGAGTAAATCCTTATGGAATGGTGTATATACCTTCCGGTAATTTACATATTGGTCCGAGCGATCAAGATGTTAATCATTCTCTATGGCAAAGAAGTAAATCCATATCCATTCAAGGATTTTATATGGATGAAACAGAAATCACTAACAACGAATACCGTCAGTTTGTATTTTGGGTTCGTGATTCAATAGCCCATACCGATTTGGAACATTTTATAGAAGATTCGGAAAACGAACGGATTGACTGGAGCCAAAAGATCGACTGGAGTGCAGAATCTGAAGATGCAGATATGCTCGAAGACATGTACTACCAGGGTGATGACCGGCTTTGGGGAAGAAGGGAAATTGATAAATCAATCTTAAATTATCAATACGAATGGTTTGATTGGGGAGCAGCTGCAAGCAAGGCAGAAGGTAATCGCGATCAATCCCGGCAGCATTTTATTCATCGTGAAGAAGTGAATATATATCCCGATACATTGGTTTGGATACACGATTTTTCATATTCCTATAATGAACCTATGACACGCCAGTATTTTACACATCCGGCATTCGATGATTATCCGGTTGTAGGTGTAAACTGGAAACAAGCAAAAGCATTTGCAGTATGGCGTAGCCGTTTTTGGAACGATTACAGAAGTGCCCATGGTGAGGCCGTAATAGACGAATTCAGGCTGCCTACCGAATTTGAATGGTAATATGCCGCACGTGGCGGCCGCGATATGTCAGCCTATCCATGGGGTGGTCCTTATACCAGAAATGCAAAAGGATGCATATTGGCTAATTTCAAACCGGGACGCGGTAACTATCCGGAAGATGGTGGATTTTACACCGTTAGAGCAGATGCCTATTGGCCTAATGATTATGGCTTGTATAATATGGCCGGTAATGTTTCGGAGTGGACCTCCTCCGCTTTTTACGAAAATTCCTACTCATTTATACACGATTTGAATCCTGATATCAGATATGATGCAAAAGACGAGGATAGTGAAACAATGAAAAGGAAATCAATTAGAGGAGGCAGTTGGAAAGATATAGCTTATTTCTGTATGACCGGTACCCGTAACTGGGAGTATCAGGATACCGGAAAAGCCTATATTGGATTTCGATGTGTTCTTCCTTTCTTAGGTCGCTCAATGAGTGATTTTTAAATCGTATCATCACTTGCAGATAATAAATGAAATAAGGATATGCTTATAACCGGAAAAATCGGATATAAATGTAGATTTTAATTGGCAAGCTAAAAAATATAAATATTCCAATAACCATTGATTTGATAACAAAAAACTGAATTGAAATGACTAAAACTTACGAAACCGATTGGTTTAAAAGGCTCAAGAATGCAATCTTAGGAGTCGGTGCAGGAATTGTTATGATTGGAGCACTATTTAAAATTCTGCACTGGGAAGGTGCTAATCTTGCATTGATGGTGGGTATGTTTACTGAAGCCTTTATTTTTACCATGATGGGTATTTTACCACCCGAGAAAGATTACTACTGGGAAAAGATATATCCACATTTGGACGTTGCCCCTGAACATACCGGTGGCAAAGCATCAAAAGCAGGTCCTAAAGGTACCATTACCCAGCAGTTAGATAAAATGCTTGAAGAATCAAAAGTGGAATCATCACTCATCGAAAATTTAGGAAACGGACTTAGAAAATTAGGAGAGAATGTAGCTAAAATTAACGAAGCAACAGATGCCGGAGCCGTAACCAATGAATTTACAAAACAAGCTGGTGAAGCAGCCGGTGTATTGGCTCAAATGAAAGTAGCCTTTTCGGGTGCTGCCGATGCCGCTACTCATTTGTCATCGGTATCTGATGAAACAAAAGAATATCATGCACAAGTACAGCAAGTATCTAAAAATTTGGCTTCATTAAATGCTATATATGAACTTGAATTGCAAGATACCAGTAACCATCTGAAAGCAATGAATAAATTCTATGGCGGTTTATCGGAAGCTATGGGTGATTTAAATGCTTCTGTTGAAGACACTAAAAAATATCGTACCGTTATTGCCGAATTGAACAATAATCTTGCTCAATTAAATCAAGTGTACGGTGGTATGTTGTCTGCTATGAATGTTCCGCGTTCGTAAGTAATACAGAAACGGAACTGAACTGAACATGAATTGTGAATGTCAAAATTTTGAATAATGGGAATTCCTAAAAATCCAAGGCAGGCCATGATCAATATGATGTATTTGGTGTACACAGCACTGCTGGCACTAAATATATCTGCTGAAACTTTAAATGCCTTTATAACTGTGGATAAAGGATTGCGCAGAACTACATCCGCTCTTGATACCAATATTGGTGAAGTATATAAAGTATTTCAAGAAAGAGCTGCCAGAGATTCTTCTGCATTACCTTTATACACTAAAGCGTTGAAAGCGCAAGATATATCAAACAAACTAATTGCCAACATTGAAAAAATGAAAGATGAAATGTTGGATATTAGTGGCTCCGAAGTTGTTAATGGAGAAAAAGTTGCAACCAATCACCGGGATACAAATACACCTACGTTTTATTTTGTAAATGAAAAAAACGGAGATAAATTACAACAGGAAATTAATCAGGCTCGTGATGAATTTTTAAGTTTATTCGGTGATGATGTACGTAGTACAAAAGCTCAATCTATTACCTTAAAAGCTGAAGAACCGGTTGGTTCTGATGGTTTATCAAAAAAATCATGGACCGAACATAATTTTGCAGATGTTCCTGTAGTAGCTGCGATAACGATTTTATCAAAAATTGAAAATGATGCAAAAACTACCGAAGCGGCCGTTGTCGATTATTTAAAAGGTCAGATTGGGCTCGAATCGGTATCGTTTGATGTGTTGAAAGCCAGGGCAATACCTAAAAAAAGCTATTTGAATTTGGGTGAAACCTATACCGCAGATATTTTTGTTTCTGCTTCCAGTTCATCTACACAACCAAAAGTATATATCGGGGAATTTGATCCTGAATATATAAAACGGGATGAAAATGGTGATTTGCCGGCAGAAGTTGAAGCCGATAAATTACCCCTTCAAGCCGGTTATCGCGAATTATCAGATGCGGTTAACGGTATTGTAAAATATGAATTTCAGGCTAATGGTATAGGCCCCAAAACGTATCGGGGCGTTATCGCTGTTATGAATGCCAAAACCGGCAAGATTAAATACTATCCATTCGAAACAGACTATTTAGTAGCTCAATCACAAGCTGTTGTATCGCCTACTAAAATGAATGTACTTTACATCGGTGTTGATAATCCTTTGGATATATCGGTACCGGGATATCCTACATCTTCTGTATCGGCATCCCTTTCCGGTGGCACTTTAACCGGTGGAAATGGGAAATATGTAGGTAGAGTAACATCAACCGGTGATGTAAAAGTAAATGTATCGGTAAGAACCGAAACAGGAACAAAGGGCGTAGGAAGCGTTGCCTTTAGAGCAAAACGTATTCCTGATCCAAAAGTATTGCTTGGCAATAGTTCGGGCCCGGTTATTACAGCCGGACAATTGAGAGGTTTGCCGGGTTTGATTGCCATTGCTGATAACTTCCCCTTTGATGTAAACTTTAAAGTAAGAGGTTTTGAAGTTACCTATAAAAAAAGTGGATCAAACAATTTGATTATTAAACAAAATGCCGGTAAAATATTTACTCCGGAAGTAAAAAATATATTCAGTTCAGCAAGACCTGGCGATCGGGTTTGGTTTGACAACATCAAGGTAAAAGCACCGGATGGAACAACAAGAACCAAAAGTTTATCGTTCAAGGTTATTGGTGGCTAATAATTTAAAATTTGATTCGTATGAAACAACATGTCAAATTTCTCTTGTTAATCGGATTTGCTATTGCATTTAGTGGATTTTTGCATGCCCAACCGATACAGGAAAAACCAAGAGATTCTGCCTATCCTGAAGACATTGAAAAGGAACGCAAAATTATTCCTTATGACAATATCAGGGAAGCAGATGTTTTTTGGAAAAAACGTGTTTGGAGAGTGATTGATGCCAAAGAGAAAATCAATCTTCCGTTTGTAAACCCCAAAGAACCATTTATATCGGTTTTGTTCGATGCTATAAAAAATGAACAAATCCGGGTTTACGATCCGGCCGTAGGCGATGATTTTTCGCAACCTATGACTTATGCCGATATCGAAAAAATTCTGGTAAGAACCGATACAACCTATGCTATCAGTCCTTATACTTATAACGATACGGTATATGTAACTTCTACCGAAATGGATCCTTTGACCATTACAAAATTCAGAATTAAAGAAGATTGGATTTTTGATGAAGAAACGTCCAATCTTGTAGTTCGTATTTTGGGTATTGCCCCGGTAAGAGATGTCATGGATAACCTTACCGGTGAAAAAAGAGGTGAATCTACTCTGTTTTGGCTTTACTATCCGGATGCACGTCAATTATTGGCCAATAACTATGCTTATAATCCCTATAATGCAGCTGTGCAAATGACCTGGGAAGATGTATTTGAAATGCGTATGTTCGGCAGCTATATTGTGAAAGAAGACAACGTCTATGACCGGGAAATTCAAAATTATGCTACCGGTATTGATGCTGTTTTAGAATCAGAACGGATTAAAAAAGATATTTTTCAGTTTGAACATGATCTCTGGGAGTTCTAATAGCAAATTTTTATCTTAATTAAAATAGCCTTTCGCTGATGTGAAAGGCTATTTTAATTTTTATGGTAATAGGCTTTTATTTTCTCAGCTTTTGCCGGTCCGATGAGTTTTGCTATTTGCGTGTTTTCTGTTTGTTGAATTTTCTTTACAGACCGGTAGTGTTGCAATAGTAATTGAGCCGTTTTGGGTCCGATACCCGGTATGTTTTCCAAATCGGTACTTAATGTGGCTTTATCTCTTTTATACCTGTGAAAGGTAATAGCAAAACGGTGTGCTTCGTCCCTGATTTGTTGTAGTAGTTTAAGACTGTATGAGGTTTTGTTGATATGCAATGGAATAGAATCATTTGGAAAATAAATTTCTTCTAATTTTTTAGCAATCGAAGCAATTGTGATTTTGCCATCTAAGTTTAATTTCTTTAAACTTTTTATAGCTGCATTCAATTGACCTTTACCTCCATCAATCAATATTAAGGAAGGAAGCGTTTTCCCTTCGTCTAATAACCTTTTATAGCGTCTGTAAACAATTTCCTCCATAGAGGCAAAATCATTGGCTCCTGTTACGGTTTTTATGTTATAATGCCGGTAGTTTTTCTTATTGGGTTTAGCATTGGTAAATTGAACCATAGATGCCACCGGAAATTTCCCCTGAATATTTGAATTGTCAAAACATTCGATACAAGTTGGTAATACGTTCATTCTGAAATCTTTC
Source organism: Bacteroidota bacterium (assembly GCA_024276745.1). GTDB lineage: Bacteria > Bacteroidota > Bacteroidia > Chitinophagales > S012-47 > JAJRWN01. The sequence goes on along the minus strand of JAJRWN010000102.1, from coordinate 11,708 downwards.
TGCAATTGTTTAAGAATTTCCTGTCTTGAACGTTTTTGTTTAAATTTTTCAATCCGGCTGGTTTGACTGATTTCGTATTGAAGTGCATTTTTATAGCATAGGTCAAGCAATTTCTTTTTATTTCCTTTTTGTGGAATACTGATTTTGGCATCGGCCAGATGAATTTCAGGATCGAATGGTACGATAATTTCCTTTGCAGTAGAATGAAATCTTTGCCGCATTTCGATGATAGCCATGGCCAGTAAGCGTTCTTTTTTTTCCTCCAGCTTTCGAATAAGACTTATGGAGTGATCGCTAACAATGGTACCATGTACTACTTTAAAATAATGAACGTATGCAACTTGTTCGGTATCTTTCATTGCAAACACATCCAAGGCTCCGAGTTTGGGCGATACTATAATGGATTTGCTTTGGTATTTTTGCAAATGCTCAAGTTGCTTTTTCAGGCGATTTGCTTCTTCAAAAGCATATTGGCCGGCAGCCGTTTTAATTTGATCTTTAAGGGCATGAATTACCGTATATACTTTTCCGTTTAAAATATCTTTTATTTCTTCCAGTTTGGATAAATATTCTGCCTCAGATTGTAATCCTTCGCAGGGGCCTTTACAATTGCCAATATGATATTCAAGGCAGATTTTAAATTTCCCTTTCTTAATGTTGCTCGGTGATAAATTATAATTGCATGATCTTAAAGGGTAAAGCAATTTGATAAAATCCATGATAGCCCTTACCCTTGTAATCGAAGTATATGGGCCTAGATAGATAGCCCCTTTGTCTTGTCGGGTACGGGTTAGAAAAACCCTTGGAAAAGCTTCGTTTTTAATACAAATAAAGGGATATGTTTTTCCATCCTTCAACATCACATTATATTTAGGTTGAAGGCTTTTTATTAAATTGTTTTCAAGCAATAACGCATCGTGTTCATTTTTCACTATCGTCACAACAATTTGATCAATTTTTTTGACTAATAGTTTTATCCTGGCTTGATGGTTTTGCTTGGTAAAGTAAGAATTGACTCGTTTTTTAAGATTCTTTGCTTTACCTACATACAGGATATTTCCGGCTTTATCGAAATACCGGTAAACACCGGGCTGTTCCGGAATTTTTAAAACATGTTCTTTTTTAAATCTTTCGTAATTCATGATTCATTACCGAAGATAAAAAAGCATTAGCAATATTAGTATTGAGCAAGTAAAATGAGTGATGCTAAAAATTCAAATCATCTTCGTTGTCCAATTCCTGATAATCATTTTGATTTTGTTCGTTATACTTATCACAATCCAGTTCAATGGTGAGTGGTTGGGATGGTTTAGGAAATACTTCATCAGGGTGAATGCCTAAAGAAGGATCGGCATAAACTTTTTTGAGAAATAAAGCAAATACCGGTAGAGCCATATTGGCACCTTGCCCCAGAGCAGTAGATCGAAAAGCTATTACCGGATCATCGCCACCTACCCAGGTAGCTGTTACCAATTGAGGTACAACCCCCATAAACCAACCGTCTGTATTGTCTTGAGTGGTACCTGTTTTGCCGGCAATTTCATTCATTAAATGATATTTATATCGCAATCGAATGCCCGTTCCCATTTTTACTACATCTTTTAAAAACTGAAGCATAATATAAGCCGTTTGCTCACTGAATACTTCATTTTGTTCAGGGATAAAGCGTTTTATCACATTACCATGTTTGTCTTCGATTTTGGTAATAAAATATGGTTTTGAGTGTACGCCTTTATTCACATAAGTTGTATATGAACCCGCCATTTCCAAAACCGATATATCTACTGTTCCCAGGCAAATTGAAGGTACGGCCGGAATTTCACCGGTAATGCCCATATCGTGAACAAGATTAATAACCGATTCGGGACCAATTCGTTTCATAAGGGCTGCTGTTACCCGGTTGACCGAATGAGCCAGGGCATCGCGCAATTCTATCATTTCACCATCTTTATATTTGCTGGAGTTTTTTGGGGTCCAGTTTTTGAAATCTTCAAATGTTACAGGTACATTGGGCACTTTGAAACAAGGTGAGAATCCAATTTCGTCTAAGGCCATGGTATAAACGAAGGGTTTGAACGTGGAACCTACTTGCCTGCGTGTGCCAGCTACATGATCGAGCTGAAAGTATTTGTGATTGATACCGCCTACCCAGGCTTGAATACGCCCGGTGCCCGGTTCTATGGCCATAAATCCTGCTTGCAGAAAAAAGTTAAAATATCTGACCGAATCCATTGGGCTCATCACCGTATCAATTTCTTTACCGGTATGATTTCTCCAGGCAAAAACTTTCATCGGAATTTTAGTATTAAATATTAATGAAATAGAATCTGATGGAATATTCTTTTTCTTTAGCTTACGGTATCGTTCAGATTGTTTCATTTTACGTTCTAAAAAATGAGGTTTATAATGATCACCCCAACGATCCCAATTCCATGGATCTTTTGAATAGCTCGACCAATGTTTGTTGAAGTCGTGCTGTAGTGCTGATAAATGCTCGGAAACCGATTGTTCGGCATAGTTTTGCATGCGGCTGTCAAGCGTGGTATATACTTTTAATCCATCGCGGTAAATATTCCATACTGTGCCACCGGGTTTTGGATGCTCATTTGCCCAGCGTTGCAGCCAAAGTCTTAAGTATTCTCTAAAATAGGGTGCCAATCCTTCGTGATGATTTACCGAATGATAGTTTAATCCTAATCCAAGAGAGGATAATGAATCCAGTTCTTGTTTTGTTATTTTATCGTGATTGTATAATTGTGATAAAACAATATTTCTGCGATTTAAACTTTGCTCGGGATGCCGGATCGGATTATATAATGAAGGATTTTGAACCATGCCTACAAGCATGGCTGCTTGTTCTATTGTAAGACTGTCAGGAGCACTGTTAAAATATACTTTTGATGCTGATTTAATTCCAAATGCATTGTTTACAAACTCAACGGTATTCAAATACATGGTAAGTATTTCTTCTTTCGTATATCGTTTTTCAAGTCGTGATGCAATTACCCATTCTTTAAATTTGCGCAATACCAATTGGGTTTTGGAATGAATACCTTTCCGTGGAAATAGATTTTTAGCAAGTTGTTGCGATATGGTGCTGCCACCTCCGGATTCATGCCTGCCCATGAAAACGGTTTTTATTAATACTCTAATCAAGCTTCTTGGGTCTATACCCGAATGAGCATAAAAGCGTTCGTCTTCAGTAGAAATCAGCGCTTCTATTACGTAAGGCGATATTTCTTCATATTCTGCTTTTGACCGGTTTTCTTTATCAAAATATTTTCCCAGTAATTTATTGTCTGCCGAGTATATTTCGGTGGCCAGAAAACTATTCGGATTTTCTAATTCTTTGAAGCTGGGAAGTTCTCCAAGCCAACCTGCCGATACGGCTCCCAAAGTGCCAAAAAAGAGTAATAAACAAAAAATAAAAGTACCCCATATAAGCAATAATGCTTTTCGCAACCATGGATTTGCTTTAGCCGTTATCTTTTTTTCTCTCATTACTACGGTGTCTTTCTATTGCTGTTGATTTATTCTTCGGTTTTTAAATAATACTTTGAAAAGAATTTAAGGTATGCATGTATGTCTTTCTCTCTGAAGAAGACACCGAAATTGTTTATACTACTAAAAAATACAGTGTAAGTAGCAGCATTTATATTTTTAAATACCGTTTGATTATACCTTATTTCGTTATAGTATTTCAGTGCTTTTTCACTGCCATCAAAAGATTTTACCAATACCATTTGCTGGGTGTCGTTTAGTAGTATGGCGCTTATTTTTAAATTGTCAAGCGAATGGTTTTGACTATTGTAGTCTGCCAGGTTGTTTTTTACCTGTTCTACAGTTTCGTCAATTTGATAAAACAAAACAATCAGATAATACTCGGCATTGGGATAAAGTTTATATGGATCGAGTTTTTCATTATCTATATTGGTAGTAAAATAATCAGAGCCTTCTATGGCATTGAGGATTTCAAGTGCGTGAGATTGTATGTCTGTACCCGGATATTTATTCACAATATCTTCCAAAGCTATCTTAAAATCGTCCATTTTTTTCTGTTTTCCATAGCATAATGCGACCAGCATATCGTATTGAGCTTTCATGGTATTTGGATCAAACAAAGAATCGGCTTCCGATGCTCTATGAAAAACATCATCGTAGCGGTTTTCTGTAAATGCCTGATATGTTTCGGCATAATAGGATACTATTTTTTCTTGTTCTTTTTTTGATTGATCAGCATATGCGGGGTTTATGATCAGTTTTGCAAACAGGCTTTCCGGAAATTCTTGAAGTATTTTTTGCTGATATATTTCTGCTTTTGCAGGATGATGATCTTTATAGAATAAATACAAACCGTAATATGCTTGTAAAAGATATCGATTATCAGGAATTTTTTCAATCAGGGTTTCCAGGGTTTGGGCAGCTTTTTTTGAATCGTCTAATTTATCTCTATAGATAGAGGCCAACTCGTAATAAGCGGCAGCCATACGGTTGTTTGATACTTGCATGGCAGAATCGCTCAGCGGTAAATTGACAAAATATTCTTCTGCTGTGGTATTATTGGTAATGTTTTGGTTGTTGTTGTTGTTGTTGTTGTTCTGGTTATTGGTTTCGGTATTGGAGAACACACTCGAAGTTTTGTCAGACCTTCTCCAGTTATCTTCAAGTTGCCGGTTTCCCCAACTGGAACGGAATACTGAAAATCCACGGCTTTTGGATTCAACATTATCAAATGGCCAGTTTGAAGAGCTTATACTGACATTGTTTCCAAAACCATTATTTTCTTGTTCATTATTTTCGGTTTCTGTTCCTGTTTCTTTTTTAATTTTTTCAAAAATTGCTTCGCGTTCTTCACTACTTAAAGCGGCCAACTGCTGCAGACTATCTTCAAATTCAATAATATGCAGTTGTTGTACCATGCTTTTCAATATAATATTCCGGTCGCTTATTTTAATATAATCTTCATCTGTTTTCTTCAAAGTGGCCAATGTGCTGTCATGGTAGGCTTGTGCAATCACATATTTATCTTGTTCGAAATACAAGTTGGCCAATTCCTTATATGCCATTGCTTTTATTCCCGGCCGGTCTTCACTGTGCTGAATCGCTAAATGAAAATTTTCAATAGCTGTATTAAAAGCTTTATTGCTTAAATACAATTCAGCCATTGAGTAATATATTTGGCCTTTAAATTCGGTATATTTTTCACTGTGAAGCATGTCGTTGAGCATGCTAAGGATATCATCGGTGCTTGCGGTATTGGTTTGCCGTGATAAATCTGCAATATTCAGGCGGGTATAAAATTCCATTTCGTAGCCGGGTAGCATGTCGAGCACGGCCCGGTAGGTTTGTATGGCCAGTTGTTTTGTTCCTGCACGGTCTTGCAATTGGGCCAATATAAATTGATACCGGGTCAGTTCTTGTTTGTCGGTGGTGTAGTTTATCGTTTTTTGCAATGATGCAATGGCAGCTGTATAGTTCTTTTCACCGATAAACAGTTCTGTGGTGGTTTCGTACAAATCCTTTTTCAATTTCTCTGGAAAAATATTATCGCTGTTGGCATAAGTAAGCACACTTTGCGCTTCATTATATGCCTTGGCCGATATATATGAATGTGCCATCCAAATCATGGCTTTCCATTTTACAGGTTTATGTTTGAAAAAAGACAGGGAAGCATCGTAATACGGATTTTCGGCATCGGTATTATGATGCTTTTTCTTTTTCTTCTTTTTTTTATGTTTTTTTCTGGCAGGATGGGGTCTTATATCTTTTGAAAAATCTGAAGTAATTACCTGAAATGTTTTTACGGCTTCATCATATTCTCCTTTATAATATCGTGCTTTTCCAAGAATAAAATAGCAATCGTCTGTCCATTTGCTGTTTCCATGCAATCTGATAGCAACAGAGGCTTTTTTTATAGCCCGGTCGAGCTCAGCACCTGATTCATTCAACGAAACACTTTCTTCAACAGATAATGGAAGTATTTATGCATAATTATCCTGATAATCTCTTATCTTTTCCTTTAGAGCCGTTGAGAGTATTAATTTTGCATTGAAATAACCATTATACCTGGCCGTTAAATCGTGGTATCCGAGATATAATGCTTTGGTTTTTTGCGGTATCTGGGCATTACAAGCCAATAAAAGGCTTGCAATGATTGATAATAAGATTTTGTTTGATCTCAATGTAGTGGTCGTTTTCAATTTATTATAACTCAATGCTTACAAAAGTATTTTATTTTTCATGAAAATATACCTGTCTTATGGCAGCGAAAAAGCACAAAAAAGCAGATAAATCAAAACTCATTCAACGGTTAAAAAAACATTACAGGCTGGTAATTATGAATGATGAAAATTTTGAAATACGTACATCCGTAAAACTCACACCTTTTAACGTTATTTTTATTGCCAGCAGTATTTCTCTATTGTTAATAATTTTAATTGTACTGATTTTAATTTTTACACCTCTCAGGCAATTTATACCGGGTTATGAATATAAAGAATTTATGAATCAGGAGTTGGTAAGCTTAAAACTACAGACCGATTCGCTTCAGCAATTAACCAAACAGCAAGGATGGTATATCAACAATATAAGAAATATTGTTAGCGGCCATGTTGATACGAGTCGTGATAATTATAAACGTGAAAATATAGCTTACGATTCGGTACGTTTTGGCCCTCGCTCTTCAGAAGATTCTATGTTAAGGGCCGAAATGGAAAGTAATTCAGAATTTCAAGTCTCGGAAACCAGAAAATCGGCTGCGGAAAGTTTTTTGGAAAAAGAAAATTTATTTAAACCCGTTGACGGTATTTTAACGAATCATTTTAATCCTGAATTGAAACATTATGGCGTTGATATTGTGACCCAGAAAAATCATGCAGTAAAAGCGGTTTTAAGAGGGAAGGTATTTTTTGCCGATTGGACACTCGATGACGGATATGTAATTGCTATTCAACATCAAAACAATTTGGTTTCCATTTATAAACATAATGCGGTGTTGATGAAAAAAGTTGGTAGCTTTGTAGAATCGGGAGACGTAATTGCCAGTGTTGGCAATAGTGGTGAACTTTCGCAAGGGCCGCATTTGCATTTTGAATTATGGTATAATCTTGTGCCGGTTAATCCCGAGAAATTTATGAATTTGTAAATTTGGCAAATTCTTTAAACGGATATAGTATGGATATGAAAAGAAAAGAAATGAAAAACGGAGGTTCGGCATATGGGCCTGCTATCAATTTAATCAATAAGGGTACAAGTATTGAAGGCCAGATTAAATCAGATGGTGACATTAGAATTGATGGTACCTTGCAAGGAATGGTGCATTCAAAATCAAAAGTAGTAATCGGTAACAGTGGGGCGGTAAGTGGTAATATATTATGTAAAAGTGCTGATATTCATGGCAAGGTTGAAGGTACTATCGAAGTTAAGGATACCCTCTACCTGAAAAGTACTGCACATATTGAAGGAGATATTATCGTTTCAAAATTGGTCATTGAATCCGGTGCTGTTTTTAATGGTAAATGCAATATGGGTACTCAGTTGAAAAGTCAAACAGAACCAAGAATTGAAGTGGCCGGCAAAAAAGAAGCAGCCGGTTAATAAATATATCCGGTATTCGAACATGGGCATCCAAATGATGGTCATGATGGCACTTGGTGTATGGCTGGGTCTAAAATTAGATTCCTGGATTATTACCGGATTTCCTGTCTTTACATTATTATTATCCTTTATTGGCGTATGTGGTGCTATTTGGCTCGTGATTAAAAATTTATACTAATCTTATGCCTCCTTTGCTGAAATCTTTACTTTTTAGCTTGCTACTTGCTTTGCTGCTTGTAATTTCTCAGCTTGCAACTCCTATCAAGCATGAAATTATTCGCGATGCCTGGTTTGCTTTTGGCTTTTTTGCTTTGCTTAGTTTTATTATTATCTTTTTTACGGAAAGAGGATTTGATTCCGGTTCGTTTAGCGCTTTCATGATACTCGTATTGGGGGCTATTGTGCTGAAAATATTTCTTTCGTCAGCTGCATTTTTTGGGTTTATCTATTTCTTAAAGTTAAATCCAAAAATATTTATTTTTCCATTCTTATTCTTTTATGTTGTTTATCTGGTTTTTGAAACATTCCTGATGTTGCAATTGAATAAGCAAGTAATGAAAAATGAAAAATCTACCAATACCTGATACCAAACATATACAACCTTATTTGCCTGCACAGGCTTTTCCCATTCTAAAAGAGTGGTTGATGCTTTTTCCTTGCATATTGAAAATTGCCCCCGGAAGAAAAACAAAATTAGGTGATTTCAGATCGTCAGAGAAAGGTGGTATGCCAAGTATTTCTGTAAACCGTACGCTTCATCCGTTTGCTTTTCTGATTACCTTAATTCATGAACTTGCTCATGTAAAAACCTGGAAGGAGTTTGGACGCCATGCGAAACCACATGGTGATTACTGGAAAGCCAATTACAGGCTTATCGGTTTAAGCTTCCTTAATCATCAGATATTTCCTTCCGATATTGAAAAGGCTTTCCGAAAATCCTTGGTAATGCCGGGCGCAAGTTCGACCCGTGACGAAGCTCTTAGAAAAGTCCTTAACCATTATAATCCATGCCCTGCTGTTTATTTACAAGAACTTGAAGACGATGCGGTATTTTCTACCTTGAATGGGAAATTTTATGTGAAAGGTTCGAAACGCAGCAAGCGTTATGTGTGTAAATCATTAACAAACGGCCATGAGTATCTTTTTCATCCGCTTACGGAAGTAAATTTGGAAAAATAGCTGATGGTTAATCTTCGGCTTCTGGTTCTGGCATTTCAAAATCATCTAAAAAGGAAGTCGAATATTTTCCACTTCTAAAGGCTTCATTTTTCATTAATACTCTATGAAAAGGAATAGTGGTTTTTACCCCTTCAAGGATAAATTCTTCAAGGGCTCTTTCCATAGTTGCAATAGCTTCTTCACGGGTTTGTGCTACCGTAATTAGTTTTGCCAGCAGCGAATCGTAATTAGGTGGTATTACATAGCCGGCATAAATATGTGTATCTACTCTTACCCCATGACCTTTGGGAGTATGCAATACGCTTATCTTTCCGGGCGATGGCATAAAATTATTATAGGGATCTTCTGCATTAATCCGGCATTCAATAGCATGTCTTTGTGGTAAATAGGCTGTACCTGTTACTGGTACTCCTGCCGCAATTTTTATTTGTTCTTTAACCAAATCGTAATTAATGACTTCTTCGGTAATGGTATGCTCTACCTGCAAACGGGTATTCATTTCCATAAAGTAGAATTTACCATGTTTATCCAGTAAAAATTCTACCGTTCCAACACTTTCGTATTTTATCGATTTTGCAGCTTTGATAGCTGCTTCACCCATTTTTTTACGTAATTTTTCATCTACTACGGGCGAAGGACTTTCTTCTACCAGTTTTTGATGTCGTCTTTGTATGGTGCAATCACGTTCCGACAAATGACAGATATTGCCATACTGATCACCGGCAATTTGAAATTCAATATGCCGGGGTTCTTCAATAAATTTTTCTAAATAGATACCCTCGTTGCCAAAAGATGCTTTTGCTTCATTGGAGGCAAGATTGAAGTTTTCTTCAAATTCACTTTCCCGGTTCACAATGCGCATACCTTTTCCACCACCACCTGCAGTAGCTTTCAGTATGACCGGATAGCCAATTCTTTTGGCTTCTTTTATACTGGTTTTTATGTCTTTAATTAAGCCTTTTGATCCGGGTATGACCGGAACTTTTGCTTTAATCATGGTTTCTTTGGCCGTAATTTTATCGCCCATTTTACGAATCATATCTGCCGTAGGTCCGATAAATTTTACCTGATATTCATTGCAAATTTCGGCAAATGCAGCATTTTCAGCTAAAAAGCCCCAACCCGGATGAATAGCATCGGCATTAGTAATTTCGGCTGCCGACATGATGCGGGGTATGCTTAAATAAGATTCTGTACTGGCCGGTGGGCCTATACATACTGCCTCATCGGCAAAAGACACGTGCAAACTTGACCGGTCTGCTGTTGAATACACTGCAACGGTTTTTATACCCATTTCTTTGCAGGTACGCATTATACGCATGGCTACTTCACCTCGATTGGCAATTAGGATTTTTTTAAACATGATATCCCTGATTGATAATCATTAAACGGTATTCGGATCAATTAAAAATAGTGCTTGATCAAATTCAACCGGTGAGGTATCGTCAATCAATACTTTTACAATTTTTCCACTTACTTCCGCATCAATTTCATTAAATAATTTCATCGCTTCTATGATACATAGCTTATCACCCGGATTTACAATATCACCAACATTTATAAACGGTGGTTTATCCGGAGATGGCGAACGGTAGAATGTTCCTACCATAGGCGATTTAACTTCTATCAAATGACTAAGATCTTCACTGTTTTCTTTTTTTGCTTTGACGACCGTTTCTTCATTTTGTGGAGTAGCCGGTGCTACCTGTTGTGCCATGCTCGGGGCAACGGTACTGATTGGTATGATGTTTTGTCGCGTCTTGGTATTTCCTATTGCTTCTGTAAATTCTTTTGTACGCAATGTGATACGAAAATCTCCACGCCTGATTTTAATTTCGCTAATGTTGGACTTATCTACCAGTTTGATAAGTTCTTTGATTTCTTTAAAATCCATAATATTTATTTTTTTACCCGCTCTACATAAGTATTGTCGCGTGTATCTACTCTAATGATGTCACCAATATTTACAAATAAAGGAATATTAATTTCAGCACCGGTTTCCAAGGTGGCCGGTTTTAAAGTATTGGTTGCTGTATCCCCTTTTAATCCGGGCTCGGTATACTGCACTTCAAGTTCTACGGTATTGGGTAATTCACAGGCTAATATTTCTTCGGTCTCGGCATGTACCATGACTTCTATTTCTACGCCTTCTTTTAATAATTGAGGAGCATTAATTTGCGATTCCTGAACATTAATTTGCTCGTAAGTTTGATTATTCATTAAGCAAAATGAATCACTGTCTTTGTATAAAAATTGGTATTTTCTTCTTTCAATGCGGGCAGTTGTGATTTTTACGCCTGCATTAAAGGTATTATCAATAACACGACCGGTATGAAGATTTTTTAATTTGGATCGAACAAAAGCACCTCCCTTTCCGGGTTTAACATGTTGAAAGCTTACTATTGTATAAAGACTTCCGTTAAACTCTATGCACAATCCGTTTCTAAAATCGGCCGTTGTTGCCATTGTAATTTTTTATTTGGATTTGTAAATGTATCTAATTTTTAGCATCATATGCCCATTTTAAATAAATGGCTCCCCAGGTAAAACCACCTCCAAAAGCAGCCAGTACAATATTGTCGCCTTTTTTAAGTCTGTCTTCCCATTCCCACAGACATGAGGGGATAGTTGCATTAGTGGTATTGCCATAATGATCAATATTAATCATAACCTTATCGGAGGATAATCCCATGCGGTTTGATGTGGCATCTATGATTCTTTTGTTAGCCTGATGGGGCACCAGCCAGGCAATATCTTCAGATTTAAGATGATTTCTTTTCATGATCTCTTCAGCAACATCAGCCATGTTTTTTACCGCAAATTTGAAAACTGACTTGCCTTCCTGAAAGATAAAATGTTCACGGGCATCTACCGTTTCGTGCGATGCAGGTTTTAAGGATCCACCGGCTTTCTGATGTAAATAGGGGGCTCCC
>JAJRWN010000101.1 GCA_024276745.1 Bacteroidota bacterium | reverse complement strand
GAAATATCTTTAAAGTGAAACCGGATGGTACAGGTTATGTAGATTTGCTTGATTTCCACTATTCAAACGGGCAACATCCTAACGGGTCATTAATTATCGATGGAAATTATCTTTACGGTATGGCCGACCATGGCCCACACGATGCAGGTGTTATTTTTAAAATAAAACCTGATGGCAGCAATTATACAGTTTTACATTATTTTAATTCTGATGGATCAGAAGGATATAGCATTAACGGTTCTTTATTACTAGAGGGCAATTATTTATATGGCATGACCACAAAAGGTGGTGCTAATGATTATGGTGTAATATTCTCATTGAAGGAATGCATGACATCATCTTTTCAAATTATTTGCACCAACGACAGTAGTTATACTTCCCCAAGCGGAAAATATACTTGGACATCCGGAGGTATATACTCAGATACGATGCTTAATGCAAGTTCTTGCGATAGTATCATCTTCATACAGCTTACTATTAATACCGTTTCAAAAAATGGGGATACACTTACAACTAATGTCGGTCCGGGTAATGTGACTTATCAATGGATAGATTGTGATAATGGTGACAGTGTTATTAGCGGAGCAACAGGAAAATCATTTGTTCCAACAAAACTAGGTCATTATGCCGTAATTATTTGGCAGGAAGGTGGCTGTACCGATACGTCTAATTGTATTTCATCCTTCCCTATGGGTATTCAAAAAAACTCGCTCAACAATACGGTGAAAATTTATCCAAATCCTGCTTCTGAATATTTTGTTGTTTCAAGTGCATCAAAAAGTCTCTGGTCTTTCAGATTATATGATTTATCAGGAAGAGAACTTTTAAATGCCCAAAATATTAATACGGAATCAAAAGAATTTAATACTGCAAGATTTGCAAGCGGTGTATATCTGTATGAATTTAAAAATGAACATGGTGCTCATTATGGGAAATTAATTGTGCAGTAAGATTTTCAATAAAGGTATAAGCAATGCAAACTATTCATAAATGGATACTTTCCTTTTTAATGATACTCGGAGTAATTAACACTCGAGCTCAAACATTCGATTGGATATGGGCTAACAGTGCAAAAGGTTTAACAGATATAAAAGCTTTATCAATTGCAAGCGATTCTTATGGTAATGTATTTATGGCCGGTTATTTCCTTGCACCTTCTGTGAGCTTTGATTCACTTACACTCAATGGAATGGGATTATCTGATGCCTTCATAGCAAAATATGATGCAAATGGTCATGCTCTTTGGGCAAAAGCTTTTAGTGGACATGGTCGTGAAAGGATCTTTTCAATAGCTACCGACCATAATGGCAATGTATATTTCAGTGGCTATTTTGATGGTCCATGGATAATTATTGACCATGACACCTTGCATAATGAAGGAAATTTTATTGCGCCTGATATGTTTGTTGCGAAGATGGATAGTAATGGTCATGTTCTTTGGATTAATAAGCCATTTGGACAAGTATCTCAATACCCCTCTATCATGACCACTTTAACGAATGGAGATATCATTATAAGCGGTTATTTTTCCGGTAAACTTTATTTTGATAATATCTTACTAAACAATAAAGACACATTGTATAATACCTACGATATATTTATTGTAAAATACACTTCAGATGGGCAAGTAGTCTGGGCGAAAAGTGCCGGAGGTACGGATGGAGATATTCCTTATTCAGTTGTTAATGATTCATCCAATAACATATATCTAACCGGCACTTTCAGTAGTCCTGTCCTTTATTTTGATGGGAACTCATTGCAAGATTCCGGATTATTAGATATGTTCATTGCTAAATACAATAGCAGTGGCGATGTACTTTGGGCTAAAAATGCAGGTGGAATCCACTCAGAGAAGGCGGAAGCTGTGATATGTGATGATGAGGCTAATGTTTATGTCGGTGGATATTTTGCCGGATTGACGGTGACATTTGGCTCACATACGCTCATTAGAACCAACCCCGCTTTAAGTCGATCTGATATTTTTATCGTAAAGTTTGACCCCGATGGTAATGTAGTATGGGCTAAGAATCCAAAAGGAAATATGGGGGATGAAATTAGTGATCTTGCCATTGATAAAGGTGGAAATTTGCTGGTATCTGGTTTCTATAACTCTGATAATCTTTATTTTGATTCAATTAAAATTCAGAATGCAAAACCAGGTTGGTTCGATGCTTTCCTTGCTGCATATTCTCCTAATGGTACAGCTTTGTGGGCCACAAATATTGGTGGAACAAATAATGATAGAGCTACTGCTATGGATTTAAATGCTTCCGGTGATATATTGCTATGTGGAAACTTTTACAGTCCTACACTATCTTTCGGCTCAGATACTCTGAATTGCTTCAATCCAAATCTTTATGCTGATGCTTTTATTGCAAAATATGATGGAATAACAGCTTTGCCTGCTACTATTCATTCATCTTCGTCTTTTTCCTTGTATCCAAATCCAAACTCCGGTAATGTCAATATAGATTTTAAGCATGTTTTTCAGGAAATCACTGTGAATGTGTATGACCTTAGAGGTATTTTAATATATAGTCAAGCATTTTATGAATCCAACAAACTTCAATTAAATCTATCTATACCGGATGGAGTATATATGTTTGAGCTAAAGCCAATAAATCGAAAAAGTATTTGGAAGGAAATGCTTTTTCAGCATAGCAATTAATTATCTAACCTATAAAATCATACAAATGAAATCAAAAACACGTGTATTCGTCATGATGTTATTGCTTGTTGCTTGCATCAGTTCTTGCAAAAAGAACAATCCTGTAGGAGGATCAATGTCGCTAAAAGTAGATGGTAGCAAATGGTCTGCATCTTTGGCTGTGCAGGCAGTCAATACCAATGGCGTTATTATGGTAACCGGCAGCGATGCTTCGGCATTTCAGGTATCTATTAATTTGTTGAATGCCACAGGACCCGGTACATTTGATTTGGGGCCGAACGGTGTGATTGGCGATGCAGGCAGATGGACCGAAGGTACAAATACCTGGGTGGCTGACAATACCGTAGGTTCTGGATCTATTGTAGTCACTGATTTAACGGCTACTAATATTAAAGGAACTTTTGAGTTTACCGCTTCTGATGGAAATACTAATAAAGTTATAACTGAAGGTAAATTTGATGCAACTTTCTAATGATGAATCTAAATCAGCACTTGCTTCAATATGAGGCAACTGCTAATTTTTTTTATTAGATAAATTTTTTCTAATGAAGTGTTTTCCTTTTTCATTCAGGCGAAATATCAATCACGCTATTCATAATCGAATCTTCTGAAGGTATGACTTTGCCGGTATCATAACTTTCGTCATCGGCTTGCCCTTTTACTAGGGTCAACTCATCAATCAGATGTTGTTGATTGGCATATTTATCGATAATAAAAAGGATATACCGGATATCCACACTGATGTTTCTGCAAAGCCGGATATCATAATTTAAATCGCTCATCGTGCCTTCCCAATTCCGGTCGAAATTTAATCCTACCAATTGTCCTTTATTGTTCAAAACGGGGCTTCCCGAGTTACCTCCGGTGGTATGGTTGCTGGCAATAAAACAAACGTGCATACCATCGCGGTCTCCCCATTGGCCATAATCTTTATCTTTCCATAATTGCCGGAGTTTATCAGGAATTTTATAATCAGCTTTTCCGGTGGCTGCTTTTTCCATCACACCATCCAGTGTAGTGTAATATTTGTAATAAACCCCGTCTTTCGGATACATGGGCTCAACTTTACCGTAAGCAATACGCATCGTGCCGTTGGCATCGGCATACATGGGCCGGTTGTGAGGCATCATGTGAAGGGCGGCAATATATATCCGTTGCAGCGAATCAATCCTTGCTTTAGACTTTATGTACTCAGCTTTAATATTTTGAGTATAAAAATCAATAAAAAGTTGAGTTAGAAAATAGGCAGGATCTTTTTCCAGTTTTGCAATCTTTTTCACTTTTCCTGATCGAAGCAGTGGGTTGAGTTTCGAGGAATCGGCAAATACAGATTGCTCGAAAATGTATCGGCCATAACGGGCAAAATCTCCTTTAAATTTCTTGCCGATGGTTTGCATGAGTGCCGGCTGCATTACCGTAGGGACATCAGTATAGAATGCTGAAAAAAGCAAAGGGAATATCCTTTGATCGGTTGGGCGATTATAATCTTTGAAAAAGTGGATAGATTGTTTTTGAAATTTATACAATAATTCGTCAAAAGTTTCTTGATGAAAATTTTGGGAATTGGCCATGTCAATCATATTTCGTGCCCTCGTCACAAAGCGCATTAATTCTACTCCAAAGATGCCTTCATTGATATACTCCGTAGCTTCGCTCAATGGTTTATAGTTGTTGTAGGCTGTATGGAAATCATCCGGTAAATGGATGTAATCAACAGCGTTTTGTTGAGCCCATTCTTGAAACTGCTCTTCCTCTTCACGTTTTCTTTCCAGTCCTTTCGTACGCTTAATGCCCATCATTTCGCCTTGCCATTTCTTCCAGCCATTGCTGATTCCCGATTGTTTTGAGGCATATTGAATCCTGACTTTGTCATCTGTGCGCATGTCTTCTTCCATCACATCCAAACGAAATGTTCTTAATTTCACCGCGATAGGATCGGTTTGATTCACGACCATGTCCAATCCCTCACTGCTCATATATTCGTTGGTGCGTCCCGGAAATCCAAATACCATTGTAAAATCGTTTTTCAATACGCCATCGGTGGCTACAGATAAATGATATTTTGGAATAAAAGGAATGTTGTCCGGTGAATAATCGGCCGGTTGATTGTCGGCATTGGCGTAAATACGGAATAGTGAAAAATCAGCATTATGCCTGGGCCACATCCAGTTATCGGTATCTCCTCCAAATTTTCCAATAGCTGATGGTGGTGCTCCCACTAAGCGAATATCCCGGAAAGTTTGCGTAATGAACATATAGTATTCATTGCCCGAGTAATAGGCATATATGCGTATATCGTAGCCCTCTTCAATGGCAAGGTCACTGATTACGGATTGAATACGGGCATTTATTTTTTGTGTTCTTTCCGTTTCAGATTCTCTTCCGTTAAGAGCTGATAATATGGATTTTGTGACATCTCTTATTTCAACAATAAAGGTGACTGATAGTCCCGGATTTGGAAGCTCTTCTGAAAAATCATTAGTCCAGAATCCATTTGTCAAGTAGTCGTTTTCTATGCTGCTGTGTTTCTGAATACTGCCGTATCCGCAATGATGATTGGTGAGCAATAGACCTTGGTTTGAAATAATACTTGCTGTACAAAATCCTCCAAAATTCACGATGGCATCTTTGATACTTGCATGATTTACGCTGTAAATATCTTCGGGACTAAGTTGAAACCCCATGGACTGCATTTCTTTGAAATTCAGCTGATCAAGCAAATACGGAATCCACATGCCTTCTTTAGGGGCAGGTTCAGCGAAAGAAAAGATAGAAAGGAATAATAAAAAATTAATCAGTAAATAGCTTTTTGTAGGTCGCATGGATTTGTTGATTTGAAAAACAAAAATAGCCAATAGCCTTTGATTTATTGACTAGAGGTTTCCGGCACTCCATACATTTTGTATCTTTAACCCATGATTATTGTTGGAATAGCCGGTGGAAGCGGCAGTGGAAAAACTACTGTTACACGTAAGCTTCTACAATATCTCCCCGAAGACGAGATTTCGGTTATTCCATTAGATGCCTACTATCGCGACAATAGTCATTTGCCACTCGAAGAAAGACAAAAACTTAATTTTGATCATCCCGATGCAATTGAATACGAGCTATTGTTAAATCATATCAGTGAGTTGAGAAAAGGATTTAGCATTCAACGTCCGGTGTATTCATATCTGAGCTGTATCAGGCAGCTTGAAACCGTTGAAATAAAACCTTCAGAGGTCTTATTGGTTGAAGGAATATTATTGCTCAATAATCTTACCCTGCGCGATGAACTGGATATAAAAGTTTTTGTAGATGCCGATGCCGATGACCGCTTGATGCGGGTTATTCATCGTGATTTAGAAGAAAGGGGCAGGGGAGTGCAAGAAATATTGTACCGTTATGCCGAAACCGTAAAACCAATGCACGATCAATATATCGAACCCCAAAAACGGTTTGCCGATTTGATTATCACACGCGGAGGCGAAAACCGGGTCGCTATTGATGTACTGGCTACCATGATTGAAGCCAAACTCCGGAAAGCAAGTGTGAAAAACGCTTAAATCCTTTACCTTTAACCTTATTCCAAATCAAAAAAGGCTTTTGTCTTTCGCTCATCGAATTCAATAGCATGTTGAAGCACCGGCTTTTTACCGGGATTGAATAGTATCATATCCGCATCAAGCTTTTTACGCAATAATATAATAGGCTCATTACCGGTTGATATTAATAAGAGTGTATCGCTGCTGCAATCGAAATGCCTGATGCCCAGTGAATCGAGTGTTTCGGAGGCTATCATCGGATACCAGTTCATATCGCTGATAATTTCTACAAAATCATCTTCGCTGTATGTAGCTTCCATGTAGGCATATTCGGCTGAATCAGGCCATAAGAAAATTACTGCATCCTGACGAACCGTGAATACTCCTTCTGAGCTTTCCCCCTGAATCGTATCGGTAATATCCTTGTTTTGACCGGATATTGATATTGAAAGCAGCAGTAACAGACCAATGGTTAATCCCTTCATAAGCATTCATTTATTATACGATGTTTTACAGCATCAACAGGCCTAATATCCATATCAATAAGCAACTGAAATCAGTATGTACTTCTTTTGAAACTCCTTCCCTTATTCCACAAACAATTTCTGAACGTATTCACGATTGTTTATTTTCAACTCTACCAGATACATGCCACTTGCTTTTTCATTGAGATCATAGCTAGCAGTAAATTTTCCTTTATTCAAGTGCAGTGTTTCATCAATCATCGTTTGGCCAAGGAGGTTGTAAACTTTTAAACTTGCCTTAGCCGTTCCAGTGGAAGTGATGATTAAATTGAAAACATCTTTTGCAGGATTTGGAAAAATGAGCATGCTGATTGCTTGGGTATTTGAAGGAATACCAACACCTTTGACCCGGATTTCAGCCATCATGGTATCCGTTCCGCAAGAGTTTGTTACCACTAGCATTACCGTGTATAATCCATCGGCTGAATACGTATATGTAGGGCTGGACTGATTACTGATTCCGTTTCCATCACCGAAGTCCCATGAATAGCTTGAAGCATAATTGGAATGGTCTGTAAAATTAACCGTCAGATTATTTTGTGTATAAGTAAAATCTGCAAGTGGCAAAGGATCAACAAAGATTGTTTCCGTGTCGCTGACAGCAGTTCCGCAACCGGTTGAAGCGGTCACGGTAAAGGAAGTAGTTGTAGTAGGGGAAACCCATGGATTTTGGTCCAAACCACTCGTTGGTATCCAAACAAAAGAACCTGTTCCGCTGGCATGTAACTGTACTGAATCACCGGCACATATTGTAGTATCATTGGCAGCAGTAACTTGTGGATAGGGTATGATAGTAACCGTTACCGAATCGCTGGCACTGCCACAAATATTGGTACTTGTAACGCTGTATGTACTTGTGTTGGCAGGCGTTACTATAATCTGATTACCACTATAATTTCCCGGCATCCAGATAAACGGACTGCTGCCACTTGCTGTTAAGCTTATTGTATCACCAGCACAAATACTTGTATCATTTGAGGCATTAACTGCGGGAAGAGGCATCACCTGTACACTAACCGTATCTGAAACACTTCCGCAAATATTTGAAGCTGTTACGGTATAAACCGTGCTTGTCGAAGGGCTTACCGTGATAGAGTTACCGGTCAGGTTTCCGGGCATCCACTTAAAAATACCGTTTCCTGAGGCACTTAGAGTAGCCGTAGAACCGGAACAAATACTGGTATGCCCATAAGCCGAAACAGCCGCTTGATTTACAACTGTAATGCTCACCTGATCGCTCACACTACCACAACTGTTTGTTGCCGTTACGGTATAGATGGTGGATGAAGCAGGACTAACGCTTATACTCGAGCCACTAAAATTGCCGGGCATCCAGGTGAATGTACCAACTCCATTAGCCTGTAATGCAATACTTGAACCGGCACAGATGCTGGTATCGCTTGAAGCAGTTACAGCCGGTTGTGGATTAACCTGAACAGTGATATAGTCTGTTGCCGTACCACAAACATTATTTGCCGTAACCGTGTAAGTTGTTGTTGAAGCCGGAGATACCGAAATAGTAGTACCACTTAGATTTCCCGGCATCCAGGTAAAGGTACCTACGCCTGTCACGTGCAGATTAGCTTGATCACCGTCACAAATGGCAGTATCGTTGCCGGCTGTGGCAACAGGTAAAGGATTGACAATCACCGTGATTTGCTGTTGCATTGATCCGCACTCGGTAGTAGCCGTAGCCGTATAGGTAGTAGTGCTTGCAGGTGTTACCGTAACGGATGGGCCGCTAAGATTTCCCGGCATCCAGCTAAAAGTGCCGGTGCCTGTAGCTGTAAGTGTTGAACTTTGACCGGCACAAATCGAAGCCGGCCCGTTTAATGATATATCCGGCACCGGTTTCATCGATACCAAAATACTATCTACAGCCGTGCCGCAGCTATTGGTAACCGTAACCATATACTTTGTCTGAAAACTTGGGCTTACCGAAATAGAAGCAGTAGTCATTCCACCCGGAGACCAAAGATAAGTCCCGTTACCCGAAGCACTCAAAGTAATCGAAGTACCCGGACAACTTGCCGTGTCGGGCGATGCTATGGCATAGGGCAGCGGATTGACGGTAACGATTGCCGTTGAGGAATCGGTACCACAAATATTATAGGCATATACGGTATAGGTTGTGGTTGTGGCAGGCGAAACAAGAATACTGCTTGTTGTATCTCCACCCGGAAACCATTTTACACTATCGGCATCAACGGCTGTTGAATGCAGTGTAACGGCAGGATCTCCATAGCAAATACTTGTGCTACCTGAAGCACTTACCGTTGGTGGATATTTCACCGTGGCAATCGCTTCTGATCGTTGACTCAGGCAAGCAGGTTGTGTGACTTCCCAATTATAGTAGAAATAATAATAACCCGTAGAAGCACTGCTGTTTTTTATAGATAAAACACCGGGCAGGGTATATGGATATGCCGTTCCTCCGTTGTTTCTATATAAATTGGCTCCTGTTGTTGATATTCCGAGTTGATAATCGGAACCGGGTGCAATCGAATAGTTTAGGGTAACCCTGCTCTCTCCATTAGGTATATTCACCGTAGTGCTTTGCAAAACGATTCCTCCGGCATCTCTTAATTCTATCGTTCTGTTTCCGGCACCATTGGCAAATACTTTTACCGATACAAGGGTAAAATAATCATAGGCATCGAAGACAAGATATTGATTGCCGGTATAGTATCCTCCACTTCCAATTGTATTATCAAATGGACCGGCATATTGTGTCGGATTAGCCAGAGTCTCTTCTACATAATAAGAAGTTGTAGTGGAAATAACAGGGGTAGTAAAATTTTGTCCGCTGCCTAGCTGAGTACCTCCGATTGCAGCATCGTACCAGGCATACGTGCCCGGTAAAGATGTCGATAAGGTAATGGTTCCCGGACCACAACGCATGGCATTTACAACCGTAGGGCCGGCCGGCTTATTTACAAATATATATTGAAGCCTTGTAAGCGAATCGGATCCAAATCCATTGGTGGCTACCAGTTTTACAGAATAGAATCCATTAGTATCGTAAACATGCGTAGGATTTTGCTGTGTTGAAGTGCTGCCATCACCAAAATCCCACAACCATGCTGTTGGACTGAATAATGAGTTATCGGTAAAATGAACACTTCCGTTGCAGGTAGTTGTTACATCTGCATCAAACTGTACTAATGGAGGAGAATTTGGAATAAAACATGACCAGTTTAAGGAGAATCCGGAATAATTCAGATTTTGATCAGAAGTTTGTCTGACGGTAATAGAACTCCCCGTTGAGCTAATTGTTCCTCCATTTGGAAGGGCGGTTCCTGAATACTGTCCAATTAAAGTACTAGTAATACTTGGTCCGTCATACACGTAAATATAATCGAAGTTCGATTCGTAGTGAAAGGAATTGAAGTTTAAAGTAACTGAAGTTGCTCCTACCGGTGAAATGGTAGTGTAAACATCTGACATATCAGGATAGTTACCATTAGGTCCTCCTGCATCGTATAAGATGCCGGTACAACTTGTTACCGTATTCGAACCACTTGTTGGTAAAGTAACGATACAAGGATTTCCCGGTCCTACGTGGATATAATATTGTTTTATCAATGTATCGGAGCCGCAACTTCCTCCATCAGTAATCAAGGAAACGGTAAAATTTCCATATTGTGTATAGGTATGAGCCGGATTAAAAAGAGTACTTGATGAACCATCGCCAAAATCCCAGATAAAGCTACCTCCGTTTACACTTAAATTAGAAAACTGTACTGTAAATGGTGTATCGCATTGTGCCGTCATATTAGCGGTAAAATCGCTGATAACGGTATGCGAAAACGAATCGCCTACGCCAACGGCATACCAAGCATTGGTAGTTGTGATTACTTCGGGTGAGCAAGCACCATATAAATCAACGGCTGATTGGATGGCATAAAAACGGGCATCGGCATATTGACTGCTGGGGACAAGGTAAACAGTAAGATTTCTAAAGGCGATTTTTGATGCTGTATCGATACCCAAACCGCTTACATTATAAGCATTGCCCAAATCATTTACCCCACTATCGCCTACACTCATGATATAATACCAGTAATTCTGAACTCCGCTGTTGGTATGCACTCCTCCGTTATCTCCGGAGCCGGTATACCAATAGGTACCTAAATAAGTATCCGGGTCACTGTAAGCATTAGGATTAGACATCGAACGGAAAGTAATACCTATCTGCTCTCCCATGGTCCAATTGGCAGTAGTGGGTTTTGCATAAAACTCAATGGATGTTCCGAATACATCTGAAAAGGATTCGTTCAATGCTCCCGACTCATAAGAATAGGTAAGATTAGCGGTATTGGAAGTTAAACCATGTGTGATTTCGTGCCCGGCTATATCCATGGTAGTCAGTGGAGTAGTAGATGAATTACCATCGCCATAAGTCATCCGCTGGCCGTCCCAAAAGGCATTCAGATAGTTTGATGAGTAATGAACATAGCTTAATAAATGAAATCCGGCATTATCAATAGAATTTCTACCATGTTTCAGTAAATAATAATCATAAGTCATTTCGGCACCCCAATGTGCATCGGTGGCATATTCATCTTGATTTGCGTTTACATTGTTCCAGTAATTATCGGTATCGGTAAAATCTACCGCATTGCCATAATTAGTTCCGTTCTGTAAATTATAGGTTTCAACACCATTACCTCTGCTTGCTTCCCGCAGGCGGTATGCACCGGGACCGGTACTGTCTGTAACAATACTTTGATTTCCGCTATAGGCTGTCAGAGCACTTCCGTTTACATCAACGGTATGAATAATTTGATTGTCAAAAATTATTTCTCCTGTCAGAGCATCTACATAAATATATCCCCGGCTTAGTGGTTTGTCGGCATAGATATTAAATTTATAACATAAGCGATAATCGTTTTGAAACCATTTTGCCTGATATGGAAAATAACTTAAGGTAGTAGTTGGATAATAAGAAGCATCCGGATTATTGGTTTCTTTTTTGAGTAATGCTTCTTCTTCGGGCATTTCCCATTTATACCTTTCAGCATGTACGTAGTTGAGGGCTTTATTTAATGCATCGATTTCGCTTATTGCCGGAGCACTTGGTTTTGTAAAAGTATTGAATGCCATTCCATTCATGGAAACAACCCGTCCATTTCGCAGGTGTAATTTATAGATCATACCGTCTATGGGTATTCCTTTGAAATATTCCTGATAGCTGATATGCTCCATTCCTAATTCATCGCGCATCCTGTCCGATTCCTGAAAACTGATTCCCTGGTCTGTTTTAAAGATTTTTGATATCCATGATTCAACATTTGCGATGGCAGGTTCTTGCCCTTCGGCAAAATGAATGTAGTCGGGTATATCCGATACAGGATTTGTCCGTAGTAAATTGGCTCCGGGGACCAACTCGGTAGCTGTTTGTCCTGTTAATACAAATTTGTTTGTTTGACTGTAAGAGGTTGAAGATAAAATATAAAAGCAGGTAAATAAAAAAGTATATTTCGATAGGATTTTCATAAAGCGGTAAAGAGTTTATAAATTATTTGTATAGAATTGTATAATTCGTAGTATTATGCATGGTAAAAATGACCGGAAATTTGATTACGAAAATACATACTTATTGATAAATGGAATTCAAAACTTTGTAAACTTATTGTTAAGTTAAACATATCATATCGTCAGATTTTACGGATTGCATTACCCTTAATGGCCGGAAACCTGTTTCAAAGTATCATCAGCCTTACGGACACTTTGTTTATGGGCAGGGTAGGCGAGGATCAATTGGCCGCTTGTGGTATATCGTCTATGTTTTACGTTGTGATGTCGATGATTGGCTATAGTATGGCCATAGGCGGACAGATATTGATAGCCAGAAGAGCAGGAAGTGAGGACATTAATGCAATTGGGCGAATAAGTAGAAACCTCCTATATATTTTGGGTGCCTTAGGCGTCTTGTTTTATTTATTCATTTCCCTTGGCTCACCAGTTCTTTTGCAATACATGTTTCACTCCGAATCTGTATTCAAATACAGCATAGAATATCTTCAGTACCGGGCTTATGGGGCAGTTCCCATATTTATGGTTTTTGCTTTAGGTGGCTTTTATATGGGTATCGGTGAAACCAAAGTTATTATCTGGTCAACCGGAAGTATGGCTATCGCAAATGTATTGCTAAACTATGGTTTTATATTTGGCCATTTCGGCTTACCTCAATTGGGTATTCGAGGAGCCGGTTTGGCATCTATGATTGCTGAACTGCTGGCTTTTTCGGTCGTTATCAGTCATTTGTTTTTTCATCGTTATCCTCATCAATTTCATTTTTTCAGTCACTTAAATCCTGATTGGTCAACTATTCGGCAAATTGGAAAATTATCTGCTCCTATTGTATTGCAAACCCTTACCGGTGCTTTGGGTTGGTTTATCTTTTTTATTATGGTTGAAAATTATCTTGGAAAACATGATTTGGCTGTTTCGAACGTGCTTAAGATATTATATCTGTTCTTCAGTATTCCTTCCCGTGGTTTGGCAACCGGAACCAATACGCTTGTTAGCAATATTTTAGGTCAGAATAAGCCTTCTTTAATGAAATTGTTGATGATACGAACTTCTATTGCCAGTATAGGTATTACGGCTGTATTAATCATTCCGGTATTATTTTTCCCTGAATCAACCTTATATTTTCTTACCAACGATGCCCATATTGTGCATGATGCAGTCCGGGTACTTCCCATCATCCTGTCTGCCTTGTTGCTTTTATCGGTGTCTGCAATTCTTTTTAGAGGGGTCACCGGCTCAGGAGCAGTGGGATATGCTTTAAGGATTGAGCTGATTATTGTTGTTGTGTATTTAGCTTATGCCTGGCTGATTATGGATCGATTCAGTCTGTCTTTAGGTTGGGCTTGGACCGCTGAGTGGCTTTATTGGATTATTTTGGCGGTGGGTTCTTATTTATTTCTTGCCAAAGGTTCTTGGCGTAAACTTGATATTTAATTATTATAGTAAGGAGTCCGCTTGTTTTTATATTTTTGAAGTCTAAAATATAATGTATGTCGGGACATAATAAATGGTCTAAAATTAAAAGAAAAAAAGGTGCATCTGATGCCAAACGTTCAAAGGTATTTTCAAAAATCATCAAAGAAATTACAGTAGCAGTACGGGAAGGCAATAGTGCCGATCCAAATTTTAATCCCCGGTTGCGGGTAGCTATTGCCAATGCCAAAGGAGTGAATATGCCCAAAGATAATGTTGACAGAGCCATCAAAAAAGCGGCAGATGCCGATGGAGCTCAGTTAATGGAAATGAATTTTGAAGGATATGCTCCCGGTGGTATTGCCTTATTTGTTGAATGCACCAGCGATAATCAAAACCGGACGGTTTCCAATATTAGAAGTTACTTTAATAAAAATGGAGGTAATTTGGCTACTAATGGTTCGGTAGAATTTTTATTCGACCGGAAAGGCATATTTACCATTCCTCAAGGCGATTTGGATGAAGATGAATTTACCCTGGAATTGATTGATTCAGGGGCTGAAGATGTAGAGCTGGATGAAGGAGAGTTTACTATAACTACCGCGTTTGAAGATTTTGGAAATATGCAGAAATATTTAGAAGAAAAGGGTTTGGAAGCAACTTCCACGGAATTGCAACGCATACCTAAAAATCCAATAGCAGTAAGTATAGAATCTGCCCAAAGAGTGATGAAGATTATAGAAATATTTGAAGATGATGAAGATGTACAAGCGGTGTATCATAATATGGATATGACCGATGAGATCATAGAAGCTTTGGGATAAGTAAATTATAGTATATGACTGATAAAAAAGAAATTCTACAGAATAAAATCAAAGAAGCACTTTTAGGAGGTGGTCCCGATCGGATTGATAAGCAGCATGCAAAAAATAAACTTACTGCACGCGAACGGATTCATTTTTTGTTGGATGAAGGCAGTTTTGAAGAAATCGGCATGTTGGTTACGCACCGGGCTAATGATTTTGGCCTTGATAAAGAAAAATACTATGGGGATGGTGTAGTTACCGGCTACGGAAAAATAAATGGTCGTAAGGTATATGTATATAGTCAGGATTTTACGGTATTTGGTGGTTCTCTTTCAGAGACACATGCGAAAAAGATTTGTCGTATTATGGATTTAGCCCTGGAGAATGGCGCACCCGTAATTGGTTTGAACGATAGTGGTGGAGCCCGTATTCAGGAAGGCGTGGTAAGCCTGGGAGGATATGCCGATATTTTTTACCGGAATACCCGGGCCTCGGGGGTTATTCCTCAATTGTCGGCCGTCATGGGCCCTTGTGCAGGCGGAGCGGTGTATTCACCTGCTATCACCGATTTTATTTTAATGGTTGAAAATACTTCCTATATGTTTGTTACCGGTCCTAACGTGGTTAAAACCGTAACTCACGAAAAAGTAAGTGCCGAAGATCTTGGAGGTGCCGCTGCCCATGCTGTTAAATCGGGTGTAACTCACTTTACCTTTCAAAATGAAATTGCTTGTATCAAAGGTATCAAACACTTATTAAGCTATATACCATCCAATTGCGAAGATCAGCCTCCCCGATATGCCTATGAACCGTCCAATGAGTCACGACCTGTTTTAGATACAATCATTCCGGATGATCCGGGCAAACCTTATGATATAAGAGCTGTGATTTCGGGACTAAGCGATAGCAACAGTTTCTTTGAAGTACACCGTGATTTTGCAGAAAATATAGTGGTTGGTTTTGCACGTATTGCCGGAAGAAGTGTAGGAATTGTTGCCAATCAACCGGCATATCTGGCCGGTGTGCTCGATATCAACTCGGCTCGAAAAGGAGCGCGTTTTGTACGTTTTTGCGATGCATTTAATATACCCTTGATTACTTTCGTGGATGTACCCGGTTTTCTTCCCGGAACCGATCAGGAATGGAATGGTATTATCAGCAACGGTGCAAAACTATTGTATGCATTCAGCGAAGCTACCGTTCCTAAAATAACGGTTATTACCCGGAAAGCCTACGGAGGTGCTTACGATGTAATGAATTCAAAACACATTGGTGCCGATATGAATTATGCCTGGCCCGGTGCCGAAATTGCCGTTATGGGACCTAAAGGAGCAGCCGAAATAATTTTTAAAAATGAAATTAAAAATGCAGCTGATCCGGAAGCTAAACTCAATGAAAAAGTTACCGAATATGCCGATAAGTTTGCTCATCCTTTCCGCGCAGCGGCTCATGGTTTTATCGATGAGGTAATTCTTCCCTCGGATACTAGAATAAAAATTATTCATTCATTGGAAATGCTTGAAAATAAAGTAGTCAATAATCCAAGAAAAAAACATGGAAATATTCCTTTATAAAAATTGAAACATGACTAAACTGCAAAATATAATAAAGAAGAAAGAAGAACAATTTTTTAAAGCATATATCAACAATGCTTCGCCTACCGGTTTTGAGTCGGCAGGACAAAAACTATGGATTGATTATATCAAACCCTATGTTGATGATTTTATGATTGATAATTATGGAAGTGTAGCTGCGGTTATTAATCCTGAAGCTGCATATAAAGTAGTGATAGAAGCTCATGCAGATGAAATTAGCTGGTTTGTAAAATATATATCGGATGAAGGATTCATTTATGTAACCCGCAATGGCGGATCAGATCACATGATAGCCCCTTCGAAACGGGTAAATATTCATACCGATCAAGGAATTCGTAAAGCTATATTCGGATGGCCTGCCATACACATGCGCAAAACCGGTAAAGAACCGGTTCCCAATACCAATAATATCTTTTTGGATTGTGGTGCAAAATCACGTAAGGAAGCTCGTAAAATGGGTATTCATGAGGGCTGTGTAATTACTTATGAAGATGAGTTTATGATACTCAATAAGCGTTATTATGTGGGCAGGGCCATGGATAACCGGGCCGGTGGATTTGCCATTGCTCAGGTTGCCCGTTTATTACATGAGAATAAGGTAAAACTCCCCTTTGGTTTATACATCGTGAATGCCGTTCAGGAAGAAGTGGGTTTGAGAGGTGCTGAAATGATGGCCAATAAAATTAATCCGGATGTAGCCATTGTTACCGATGTAGCCCACGATACCAACACTCCACTGGTAGATAAGAAAATTGAAGGTGATTTTAAATGTGGTAAAGGACCTATTCTGACTTATGCACCTGCGGTACAGAACAATCTGCTTAAACTGATTATGGCTGCTGCGGAAAAGCATGAAGTTCCCTTTCAACGCGAAGCTGCTTCGAGAGCCACCGGTACCGATACCGATGCCTTTGCTTACTCAAACAATGGTGTACCCTCAGCGCTGATTTCTTTGCCTTTGCGGTATATGCATACCACTGTTGAAGCGATACACAAAAAAGATATTGCCAATGTTATCCGTCTGATTTATTATTCCTTGCAGGAAATTACTAATGAACAGGATTTTCGTTATTTCAGTGCTTAATTTTTTTTATTGCTTTTATGAACAGGATTGTTTCCGTATTTAAATATATTGCCGAATATATATTTTATGGCAATTTATTTATTGCATTAGCTACCTTTTTGCTGTATCAGCAAACGATGTTGCAGGTCGGAGGGCGTTGGCAGGTGGATACCTTATCGGTTATCGTATTTCTGGGAACCATTTTTGTTTACGATCTTGCTCGTGTTATCCCGGTAAAACTAACCCGCGAACATTTGTATCATTATCGCTATGCCTGGTTGCTTAAAAATTTCTATCCGGTTATTATTAAGGGTATAATCGCTATGATTTTTTGCTTGATTCTGTTCTTCAGGATTCCTCAGCGCGATATGATTACGCTAATCATTTTAGCAGCTGTTGCCAGCTTGTATAATTTCCCTTTTTTCTTTAAAGGCAAGAGTGTTTTCAGAATCAGAGATATCAGTTATCTAAAATCTTTTTTGATTGCCCTGGTATGGGCCGGTGTAACAGGATTATTACCGGTTATCGACTCGGGGATTCATTTGTCGATACCCGCAATCATTATTATTACCCTTGAAAGATTTTTCTTAATCCTGGCACTGATGTTACCGTTTGATTTGCGCGATGTGGCCGAGGATAAACGTTTTGGCCTTCAAACGCTTGCACAAAAATTGGGTTGGTACAAAGCAAAACAGCTGAGTTTTTGGCTTATTATGCTCAGTTACGGACTGGCATTATTCCACGATGTATTGCTTAATAAGCATATGATTGAATGGCCGGCCATTCTTTTATCGGCCTTGTTTGCTGCTTTGGTTTTAGACAATATGAGAGAAAATCGAAGCGATTATTATTTTTTTGGCCTGGTGGATGGTATTATTATTTTTCAGGCAATCGCTATTTGGGCGGTTTATCAAATGGCCTGATAGAAAAAGTCTGGTATGTAAAAATTATAATAATAAGTTTGTTATAATGACTTATTTAAATATAATATTAATGAATGCTTGATGCTCCTAATTGAATTCTATCTTTTTGATCGATTCTGACTTGCTGCTATATAAGCATCTCTACCATGAAATAGCCATAAATAATAGAATTATTCATCTCTGTTTTATTGGCTTTGATTTTTATTGATTGAAAAATAGGCCGATGCAGCAAATAGCAGGGTTAAAGAGCTCCTGAAGATTAATGCAAGCACTGTTTTGCTTTCGTGGATACCACCATTAGCGATATATATTTGCAAAGCAATAAATGCAGAAATCAATATCAAAGCTGCCAATAAAAGCAAATGCATTGTCCATTTTCTTTTTTTCAGAAAGGCAAAAGCTGCGCTTAAATAGAGCAATGACGCGAAGAAATTAGCCCAGACCACAAACAAGACATAATGACCTTCTTTGGCTCTTATTCCAAAGCAATCGAAAATGACCGAACTGCTAAGAAAAAGGGTGAGTAATCCAAAGGCCATTAATATTGGAATTGAAATATATCGAATATACTTTTTCATGATACAGTTATTAAAGTGAGTAAAGCTTTGGTCATGATGTTGCCTTCTTTGATCAAATCGAATTGAAAATCAGCCACTCTCCATTTAAACATTTGCAAACGAATACTGCCCATGCAAAAATGAAGCAAGGCATCGGTGCTAATGGATTGATTGAAAAGGCCTTGCTGCTGCCCGGCTACAATTACCGGTTTTAAATGTTTGGTATTAACCATCATGATTTTTGAGATGGCTTGATTGATCCGATGACTTTTTCCCATTAATCCGTCTGAAAAAACCGCCACCACAAAATGTGGATGCTGACTGAAAAATAAAAGCTGGCTTTTAAAGATTTGCTCAAATTTTTTAATCGGTGTTTGTTCAGCAATAATTGCATTTGAGTATCTATTATCCATATTTTCAGCCAAATAATCCAACATGGCTATGATGATATCTTCCTTGCTTTCGAAATGACGATAAATGGCACTTTCTGAAAAATGCATTTTCTTAGCCAGGTTTTTTATCGTTAATCCACCTACACCTGATGAAGAAAGAATGCTTCCTGCCGCTTCAATGATTTCGAATTGCCGGTCTGTTATAGTGTTTGTCATCTGCTTAATTTTTTGTCCTTATGAATAGCCGCTACTATTGAGTAAGTGAGTATTTACTCTGCAAATATAACAACAATAAATTCAATTATGCAAATTGATTGATTAAAATAAATTTACCACTTTGAGCTATTTGAAGAATAATCAGTGAATGCTAAAGTATTAGTATTAAGTAGAATATAACGATTCATTCAATCGAATATACATTTTTCAAATGTCTGATTGATAAAGACTCAGTTTAACCAGATTTTCTTTATTTGCTTTATGCCACTATCAGTGTCAAATTCGAGTAGATAAATGCCATGTTCGTTTTGAGGTAAATCTAACCATTGCCCATTTTCTACTTCCTCTTCAAATTGCAGAGAACCAAGCAAATTGTAAAGTTTGAAATGTACAAGAGTGTTTCCTTTTGTTATAAATCTGATTTTGTGATTTATCAACTCAAGTATGGGCTGACCAGACCCCTCAGGGACTTCAATACTGATAATGTTTGAATAATATGCTCCCCCGCTTTTATCATCCATTTTCAGTCGGTAATAATTAATTTGTCCGAAGGACGGATTCTTATCAGGATAAAAATATTCGGCTGTCTGCATAGCATCTATTGAATCAAATGTATGGAAATCATGCTTATAGTTACTTTTTTGAATTTCATATTTATCCAGTTCTTTATCATCATCAATTCTCCAGTGAAGTATATTTTGTTTATGTTGATAATTTACCTCAAATTCCTTTAGTTCAATATTAAGTAAAAGCGGACAGGCTACGAATTGATCTGTTTTTTCAATGCTTGAATAAAACCAAGTGTCAATAACTTCAGGGTTTGCATTATTGGTACCTCTGTTTTTCCATTGATGAGCTGCATTTGTTTTTCCTATCAGATTGGCAACACCATCAAGCGAGTTTTCAGGATCGCTTAGAAGTGAATCATTCCAAAACATTTAATTCCGGTAATGCTGACCCGTCAGCTTGTTTTGTTGGTCTGATGAGTGATAAATTATAACCGTTCTGATGGTTTTCAACATCAATCAATGGCAGATGAGTGATTCCGGTTGTATATTTTAAAGTTACGATGACTGAGTCGGTATCCGAAACATATATGTTGTTAGCATCATAAGCATCCCACGAGATACAGTTATCGCCTCGATTAACACTTCGCAATATAGTACGGTCTAAATAGTTTTGAAAATCCATTTTACTCTCAACTTGTCTCGATTGCGTAGCATTTACGTTTATACATAGGTTACCGGCATTACAGCCACTCACACTGAATGAATTGATTAATCCAACTACTCAGGTTGGATAAATTGTTGAGTCAGGATAATTTAAAAAAATCGGATATTCGGGTGCACCAGGTTCACCGCCTGCATCAAGGATATTTTGGTGATAATTTGATTTTCGCATTTCTATTCTAATGCCTGTGTTGCTTGCTCCTGATGAATTGCAACTTACGACAAATCCATAGGGCTTTATTCCGTTAAAATCAATTTTTATTACTACAGAATCAGCTGAATAAGAATACATGTTAGCTTTAAATTCATTATTGCTTCCCTCTAATTGCAAGTCCCACGCTTTTGACCAAAGACGCCCGGTTTTTATAATACCATCTCTTACAACAGTAGCGTCAAAATATTTAATAACTCTTTTATTGTGTTTATCTGGATCATTATCTTCTGCAAATTCAATATAGTAATCACCTGTATTTGTTGCAACATACATTAGCTCGGAATAGCCATTATTATTTAATGCGCTTGGACCATTCAAAGCTTCGGTACAATCATTTATCCAACCCTGATTTCCGTTAGTAATTTTTGTAGGTCCTTTAACTATGGTTCCACCTGGATTCTTTAAACGGTAATACACATCTTCATCAGCACAGTTATATCCAAAGTAAAGTGTATCGTTTATATTCAGATGAATGTATAAGCGATGATCTGCCGGTGCATTGTAGGTAGCAAAATTCCGATTTATGTCTGCATTGTCCCAGATTTGAATTGACCCGTAGTTTGAACAATCATTATCCAGCAATTCTTTAGTTCCCTCTGAATAGCAGAAGCTGCCATACAGTAACACAAGCAGAATGAGGAAGATCCCATTCTTAGGGTGGGGTATTTGGGTTGTCATTGCATTATAATGTGTAAAAAGGTATACGATATAAACGCCACTTAGTTCCTTATCTAAACTATAGTGAAAGGATATTAGAATATCTGAAACTCTTGTTTATCAATCTGTAGTGTTTTACTGGTCTTTTAAAACCGGTAGGTAGTAAATGGATGATTTATGAAAATAAAAACTGTTTATGCAGATCAAACTGCGGCATATCGCTTATACAAAGTCTAAGGCCTGTTGAATATCACTCATCAAGTCATCAGGATTTTCTACGCCCACTGATAATCGGATCAGTTTTTCCGTGATTTTTAATTGTTTCATTTCTTCCGGATCCATATCAACATGAGTCATGGTAGCAGGATGTTCGGCAAGCGATTCGGTACTGCCCAGACTTACAGCCAGTTTAATTAATTTCAGATGATTCAGAAAAGCGAAAGCTTCGGTTTCGCCACCTTTAATATCAAATGAAACCATGGCACCCGGAGAGAGGCATTGCTGTTCGTAAACAGCTTTTTGAGTAGTTCCGTCTTTCAGAAAACCTAGATAATATACTTTTTCTACTTTCGGATGATTGGCCAGATAATCGGCTACTTGTGTTGCATTATTGGCCTGAGTTTCCATTCTGATTTTCAAAGTTTCTAGGCTGCGCAGCAAGAGCCAGCCGGTCCATGGGCCGGCCATATTGCCTAAAAATGTTCGAAGTGCTTTTACGGCACCTATCAGTTCTTTATTTCCCAGACAAGCACCTGCAATCACATCGCTATGTCCACCGATGTATTTGGTTGCTGAAT
Source organism: Bacteroidota bacterium (assembly GCA_024276745.1). Lineage (GTDB taxonomy): Bacteria > Bacteroidota > Bacteroidia > Chitinophagales > S012-47 > JAJRWN01. The sequence goes on along the minus strand of JAJRWN010000101.1, from coordinate 13,886 downwards.
ACAGCACAAGGTCGGCACCCTGCTTAATAGGATGTTGGAAAACAGGTCCCAAAAAAGTATTGTCGCAAGCCAAATAAACTGCTTTATCTGCATCAGAATATCGATCGGCTATTTTGCGGCACATTTGAATATCAATCAATGCATTGGTTGGATTGGCCGGGGTTTCTATATACATTAATTTTAAACGCTTGGCTTTTCCTGATGCTTCTATCTTTTCAATAATGGTTTGTTCATTGTCGATTGCACTAAAACCAAGCACATGGATACCAAACTCGGTAAGTACCTGATTGATAAAATGATCGGTACCTCCATAAACGGGTGAGCTATGCACCAGTAAATCGCCCGGACGCAGGAAGGCTAACAATACGGTAGTAATTGCAGACATTCCACTTTCGAAAACGGCACAAGCTTCTGCCTTATCCCACAAACCCAGGCGATCTTCTAATATTTCCAGATCGGGATTATTCAAACGACTGTAAATCAGGCCCAGTTGCTCGTTTGGCTTTTGTTCTCGATGACCGTAAGCCACTTCAAAAAAAGCCTTACCTTCTTCGGCTGTTTGAAAAACAAAGGTCGAGGTTTGAAAGATCGGACATTTGATGGCACCTTCAGATAACTCTGGTTTGTAACCATAAGACATCATCAGGCTTTCGGGGTGCATATTTTTCTTATCCATTGTATCGGGTTTAGCTTTATTATAATTCAGACACAAAGGTATGCAATCCCCACAGTAGATATTACAATTTCAGAAATGCTTTTTGCATTATCTTTTCTTTATGATTTATTTTAATAAAATAAACTCCGGCCGGATATAAGGATAGATCAAGCTGTATGCTTCCCGGGGTTAAGGCGGATAACTGAAATACGGTAATTCCCATTGCATTAATCAACCATAAATGATCTATTTGCTGATTCCCGGATATTTCGATACTTAGATTATTATGGACGGGATTTGGAAAAATATGAATAAAATTTCCAGATACCAGATTTTGTACATTTAGTCCTGTGCTACTGCACGAATCTACTTGCAAAGCACATAGTATTGAATAAGCGGCTGAATCTGCATATATACTGTCCATATCAGCACAATGAGCACAATTAAACAAACGGAAGAAGCCTGTTCTCCATCCCCAGTGGGCTCTAGATATATTCATACTATCGAGTTTTTTGCTTACTAAATCTGTCCAGAAGATACGACTGTCAACCGGTGCATATACGGTTGCTCCATATTCACCGCAATAAAGCGGTACATGATAGGATTGAGCAAAAGTACCTGCCTGATTGAGCAAATTTAATACAGCATCAGTTCTTCCGGTTTGAGGGTAAGCATAATATTCGGCTTCATGTGGTGTACCGATATCACCGGGATCTATGGGTGGCATATTGGCCGGGTTGTATGGAAAAGGAATATTTATGGTGTGCCGGACACCTCCTGATTGCCAGGTAGAGCCTTGGTGAGTGAATTCCGGTGGGAAATAATAATGAAAAGTATAGATCAGATTACTGTCATTAAAAGTAGCCGGATCAACCGGATCTGATTGATGAAGCCATACAATGATTGTTCTGTCAGGATCATATTGTCTGATGGTATCAATCATGCGCCTGGCCGCATAGGTCCAGCCTACTTTATCTACCTCACCGGGTTCGTTATACAATTCAAAAAAAACGGAATCATGATTTTGAGTCGCATAGCGTTGAGCCATTGTTTTCCAGATGGCACAAAGCCGGTCGGTATGTTTCACTAATGTATCTTGCCATAGAGATTCGATATAATTATGATAATCAAGAATTATTTTTAAATGATATTTTCTAGCCCAGATTAAAGCAGTGTCCACATATTGCAAAATAGTGGTATCGGTTCGGTATGGGCTTGAATGGCTGGTCCAGTAATGTAGGCCAATCGGTAAGCGGATATGATCAAAACCCAATTGGGCTATTTGAGCAAAATCTTGTTCAGTATATTTCTGATACGAAAAACCGTTTGGGTTGTGGATATGGCTAAGCCAATTGGTAGCGTTTAAACCTTTTCCCAAAGAACTGGCGCGCTGTATTGCCGTGTTTTGAGCATGGATACCAATAGTGCATGAGATAAATAAACCTGCAAGAATCAAGTGCTTTTTCATTTTATTGATTTTGATTATTAGAAATAATTCTACGCATTTCACGTTCATATTTGTTTCATTTGATATCAACAGGCCACAATCGTTTAACGGGCTTTTTGTCTATCGGGTGTCAGGAAAAGAAGGGTGTGTAAATAATACAACCTTTCTAAAAAGTTTGCGTACACGCCACTGCTTTCGTTATTATAAAAGCAAATGATGCAGGCAGGATGCTCAATCCTGGCTTCGAAAATACCCTATTCCTTGATTATTAACTTAGGTGTGGCGCTAACCGGAAGGTTGGCGCCTTGCTTTTTTTTACCAGGCTGGTTTCTTTTTCTTTAAAAAGGCGGAAATACCTTTTTGACAATCGGCCGTAGAGCGCATAGCTGCATTTTGCTCGGCAGCCAGAGATAAAGCTTCATCGAGAGCAAGATTTTGAATATCAGCTAATAATCTTTTTGTTCTTTTTATTGATTCAGCAGAATTGTTTGTAATGATTTCCTGCATAAAATCGGCTACCTTTTTTCTGATTTCATGAGCTTCAAATATGTCGTTGATTAAGCCCATTTCTTTAGCTTTTTCGGCATCTGTCAAGCGGGCACTTAATAATAAATCGCGGGCATATCCTTGATTTATTTTTCTGAGTAAAAAGTACATAACGATAGCCGGAATAAAACCAATTTGTGTTTCGCTATATCCCAGTTTGGCAGAAGGAACGGCAAAACTATAATCGCATACAGTGGCCAATCCGCAACCTCCTGCAATTGCATGGCCTTCTATAATGGCAACGACCAGTTTTGGATGCAAGTAAATGCTTTTTAATAATTGCATCAATGCACGCGAATCGGCTAAATTTTCTTTATAAGTATTTTGTTGAAGTTTTTGAAGATATGCCAAATCGGCTCCGGCACTAAACACTTGTCCTTTGGCGTCCAGGGTAATAATTTTTACTTCCTCATCTTTCGCTGCCTGCCGGAAAGCTTCTGTCAATTCTTCAACCATTTGACCGTTTAATGCATTGCGCTTTTCCGGCCGGTTCAGCGTTATGTGGGCACTACGCTTTTCTACTTTGTATATAATTGTCTGATACATCTTGTATTTTTTGATCTTGTTTTGAAAAGATTAATTGAATGACCAAACAAAGGCCTTTTTTGCGGCATTAAAGTAAGGAATCTTTAGTGATTTGCAAGAAGCAATCCATTTATCAATAAGATATTTGCGATTGCTATGATCGAAAATAATAAGACGTGGTTTAAAAAATAATAAAAGGTTTTTGATTGTAACAGGAGGAGATTTGGCGATTAGAATGCAATCCATAACTTCAGGTGTTTCAATGTTCATTTCTGGTAAGGGATCATCGACTACAAACAATTTATATTGTTGAAAATTAAAGTAGTGGCCTTTTTCATATATTTTGTTTTGCAGGCATTCGGTCAATCCGGCATCCATCTTTTTTGACGCTACGATTTTTACTTGTTTCAAACCCCGTTTCCACCAATGATGTTTTATGTGAAATAGCATTTTATCTTTATTGGCAATCAAAGTGCTGTCAGCAATCAGACAGCTTGAAGTGCCTTGCAGAAACTGAAATGCAGTAACTTTTGAAATGTTATAGACTATAAATTCCTTTTGCCGTTGTTGTTTAATATGAGTGAATGATAAACTCGTAATAAATAATAATAGACCCAGAAAGCTACCTATGAGCATGCTGAATTGGTTGCGAAGTATAAACAAAGTAAGCATTAGCATGGATATGAAAATTATGATGGTTTCGACTTTCGAGAGCTCTAATCCTGTTAGTAGTGCAGATGGAAGGAGATTGATTTTATCGATAGATTGATTGAGCAGATGTATAAAGAAGTAAAGAAATTGAGCTATTAATTTTGATAGCTGAGGAATCCAACTTAAGGCAAAAAGTGATATTCCGGTGTACAAAATAAGGGTGGCCATAGGAATTACAATAAGATTGCTGAACAGAAAATAGATTGGAAACTGATGAAAAAATAATATAGCAATAGGAAAAGTGCTTAACTGTGCCGAGATTGAGACACAAGCAAGCATCCATATTTTATCAATAAGCCAAAACCGTGTATAGACAAGCCGGTAAAGCTTAGGCTGAATGATAACAATTCCTGAAACTGCGAGATACGACAAAAGAAAACCTATCTCTGTTACACTATATGGATTGTTGAGTGTGAGTATAAATGCAGAGGCTATTATTGAGTTGAACAAACTCGAATGCCGGTTTAGCATTTTGCTGCCAATCATAAAACTAAGCATAATGGCTGCACGGCTTACCGAAGCCGAAAGTCCGGTAATTGAGGCATAAATCCAGATAGCACTAAGCAGAAGAATTGCTTTCAAATATTTTCTTCTTTTTAAAAATGGCAAAGCATTAAAAATAATCCAAAGCAAACCGTACACCAGGCCGATATGAAGCCCCGAAACGGCAAGCACGTGCATCGCCCCGGCACCTGAATATGCCCTGATAAGGTCTTTATCGAGCAATCCACGTTCACCTAAAAGTAATGCGGCAGCAACTTTGTATTCACGGCCTTGCCCAAGATATCTCTTCAGGGTAGCATTAAAATGTATTCTGAGCCGGTCGGTAAAGGTGTAAAACCATTTACTTGTATGATGTTTAATTTTAAACCATTGCCCTGAAGAGATGTAAGCTTGTTGATAAATTCCATGAAAGGACAAATAACGTTTATAATTAAACTCATCCGGATTTCCGGGTGGCTTGATATCATTAAAAACAAAAGGAATTATCAGTTCATCGTTATATTTCAGTAATAAGGCTTTTTTGGTTTTTTCAAGGTAACATATAGCTTTTCCGCTTACAGAAATGGTATGATTACTGTCAGTCAGTGAATATACTTTTACTTGAAGTTTTATTGTTTTTTCTTTCTCTTGAGGTGGCTCATATATTCTTACAGTAGCCCATTTAAAATTTTGATCGAATTGGCTAAAATGATTTTCTTTGTTTATTGGGGTATTAATATATGTCATCATCAAACCGAGTGCAAAAAACATGGTTGAAATCAGCAAACCGGATATAAAGGCATAACGATAAGAATAAGCGATTTTTTTAAATCGTAGAAGCACTAAACAAAGTAGCAGGGCAAGCGGAAGCAGAATAATTAATTTGGGATTATCAAGTCCGGAATGAATGGCCAGTAAAATACCGGCCAGATAAGGGATAAAAGCCCTTACAACAGGAGTGCTGTCCCAAATACTTTTGATCATGGCAGTTTAGAATCTGTATAAGGATATATAAATATACAGAATATATTAACAGATACAAAAAAAAGCACAATGTTGTTGTCATTGTGCTTTTTGAATAAAAAAGATTAGTTGTTCAGCTTATTGTACTGCAATTTTATAAACGCTGTTCTGACCGTCAATAGCAACTTTCACAAGATATACTCCGGTGGCCTCTTTAGAAAGGTCTAGCGTAGCTGTTCCATTGACCAATTGAGTTATCATAATAGATTTTCCAATCAGGTTGAACACTTCTATTGTTCCGTTTGCTCTACCTGCATGAACATAAACTAAACCATTGCTTGGGTTTGGATAAAGGCTCAATGCCGGAATTTGGTTGGTTTTAATTCCAATAGGACCTGTTGCACCAAAATCATTTTCATTAAATCCTGCACCTTTAATGAAATAGTATTGTGGAGCATCAAGGGCAGTAGCACCCGGTTCGGCAAAGACAATAGGCATTTCATAGTCATAATCATCACCTTGCGATATGCTTACCGGAGACAGAGTAGGATAGAAGACCGAACCGTCAAAGGCTGAGTTTAAAGTAAAGTTTTTGATATAGGTAAGTTTTCCTGTGGCCACATCCAATCCACGACCAAGGACATTCGGCAGAATATTATCGGTGGTTCCGGCAGTAGCTACATCGGTTGCACACCAACTATAAAATATTTTCTTACCGTCTTCACTTCTCGATACTTGAACCCGGCTGTCAATGCCTAAATTACCTCCTGAGCCATCAGGTAAAGTACCATCTGAATTGTAAATGGTATCAATCATAATAGCATCTATATCAAGCGCTCCCGAACCGCTTACATCCATCAAAAATGCAGTATGAAAACCATTGGTTTGAGGATTGTTGTAGATATAAGTTACGGAATCGGCATTGCTCGAAAATTGTGATAATACTTCACAAAAAATATGTAATCTGCCATTATTATCAACCACCACATCGGCACCGCTGAAATAAGGTCTTACATCTCCTTGTTGGGTTGGTACAATTACATTTTGCATCAAGGGTAATGATCCAAAATCGAAATCACCTAATGCCCCCCAAGTGCTTCCACCGTCTGTACTTTTCCATACTATAGGTTTTGGAACAGTATCGACACCTCCTTTTTCGGCACCGATTACTACAACATAACCGGTCATCCCGTCAGGACTAAAAGCCATATTCCATGTACCGGCAAAATTTACTTCATACCCTGAAAAGCTACTCACATAGCGAAAGAAATTAGGTGCAAAAGTATCAACGGTAGACCAATCAAAGTTTTTGTTTGCTGAGTTAAAATCACCTCTGTTTAAGAAAAACTTACTGTATGTAATTGTATCGAGTGTAGCATCACCCGAATTATTGTACAGTGTAGAGATGTTATATGCAGTTCCATTTGGCGTAATATCCATACCATAAGGATGAAAAGCATAAGGATTACCCGGGTTAAGCGGATAGTTTTCGCTTACATTGCTTCCATCCAGTTTTGAAGATACCTGAAACAAATAACCCCATGATTGACCGGGTACAAGAGCCGGACCCATGCCCACGATATATGCGTTTGATGCATTGGTGTTTCCGGTAGGATTATAAATGGTAGCAGAAGGATACCGGCATCCGTTTGTTGCTGCCGATCCTGAAACAATACCGGGTGTTAGAGGGCCGGTATTTACAATCCAGTTTAAACCACCATCGGTTGATACATCAAAACTGAGTACACCCGAACCACCATTGCCACCGTCATTTTGACGATGAATAAAAGTTAAAGCATTAATATCACTGTTGTACATAACCATATTCTGACCATTGAGCAGAATAGAATATATATTGTATGAGCTACCAAGCTGAATAAAACTCACCGGACCTCTGTCATTGATATTTCGGGGAATTGCCGGATGATTTCCTTGCTGTATGTTCATATCAGTATTAAGCATTTCCGGGTTGAGCGGAAGCAATTGTCTGGCTTCATGTTGCGCCTGCATGCTGCTGCCGAAGGCAATAACCGCTACTAAGAGTATTAGTTTTTTCATAAGATAAAATAATTGTTTTTACAAATAAGCTTTAGTTTCGATAGGGTAAATATAATTGAATACCTTTAAAATATCATCATTTTTACCGGATCAAAGCCATATTTATCAATGAAGTTTTACATTATGATGGCTTTTGCTTCATCAATCGGAATATCCAGGATAATATAAACAATACCCCCAATGCACTGACCACCGAAGCTCCTGCCGGAAAATCGTAATTGAATGATAAATTAAGACCAATAAAGGCTCCTGATGCGGCCAGCAATAAAGCGAATAGGATAACATGCTTTTCGGATTTAAACAATAACATCCCGGAAACTACGGGTATAATTAAAAATGAAAATACCGGTATTACTCCATTTATTTCTACGGCAAAAACAATGGTTAATCCTATGCTGAGGAAAAATAAAATATTCCAAATATTCAATAATTTAACCGCTTCTCCGCTGCCAATTATTTTAGTAAGTTTCAGGAAATGTTTGATAAAAAACACATGGAGTATTGCGATAATGCCAAACACAATTCCGGTAGTTTTTAATTCTTCAGGGCTGACGGCCAATACACTGCCAAACAATACTTCCTGTATATCGGCATCTCCATGAGGTGTTTTTGATATCAATAATACGGTTAAAGCCGATGCAAATGCGTAAAAAATTCCAATAACGGCTTCTTGTTTTAGCCTCGGGTCGCGAATATTTATCATCGACATCAATAAGGCTCCTGCCAGGGTAAAAGCGATAGGTATTTCGTTGCCGCTAAATCCCAGGAAGGCACCAAAAGCTACCCCCAGCATGGATATTTGCCCCAAAGCCAAATCAACAAAAACAATTCCTCTGTTCACTACGTGAAACCCAAGGTAAGACAATAATATAGCACTTATTAAGATAGCTTCAAAAGCTAATACCATAAAAGGTAATTGAAACATTTCGAACATGATTTAAGGTTTTAGGTGATTGACAATTTGATGTACATCGTAGTCGAATAAATCGAAATAGTCTTTAATTTCATCTTCTGCTCCGACTGAAGTAGCCAACACTACTACTTTGGCCCCGGTTTGCCGGGCTACCACATCAGCAGATTTGGTCGGAAAATATGGCGATGTTATAATGAGTTTAATATTATTGGCTTTTACTTCATTGATCACTTTCACCAATTGAGAAGGAGTGGGAGGGATGCCGGGTTTCGGCTCAAGAAAATCTACCACTTTGAGCCCAAAATGTTTTTCAAAATATACCCATTCGTTGTGATAGACAATTACTTTCATCCCATCATAGGGTGCCAAGGCATTTTTCCATATTTTATCTTGGCGGTCAATTTTTGCTATAAATGCAGCTAGGTTTTTAGCAAAATAATTTTTGTTTTCGGGCGATATTCTAAGCAAACCATTGTAAATATTCCGGGCAATCAGTTTACCTCTCATCGGATCGAGCCAATAATGTGGATTCCCAAATATATGTATATCACCTTGTTGGCGGCTTATACTATTGGGTACTTGCAAAAGAGAAATATTTTCAGAAGCATCGACATATCCGGGAGCTCCTTTTTGAATCCTGGCATTTCTCGAACTGTTTAGCAGGGAAGGTGACCAACCGTTTTCCAAATCAAGTCCAATGGTTACAAACATATCGGCTTTCGACAGTTTGATGATATAACTTGGTTTAGGATCGACAAAATGTGGGTTTTGATAACCCGTGGCAATGGAGCTTACTTCAACCAAATCACCTCCAATGATTTCTGTAATACTTTTTAAATCGGTCAGCGTTGTGACGACTTTGATTTTTCCACTGGCATTAGCCCGGATTCCTGATATGGAAATTAATAAGAATAATAATATGTTTTTATGTTTCATGATTTTTTGTTTTTGATAATGATTAATATTGATGCGCACCATGTGAGCCGATGACAAAAATCCATCTCAGTTTTACTCCCGGTCCGTTTTGACCTGAATATTGATTATTCCAGCTTGATTCAATTTCAAGTTTTTGAAATTCGGTGGCATACCAACCAAATAATAATGCTGCTGTCCATGGATGTTTTAGCGCATTACCCTTGATCACATTGCTGTAATCGTAGCGTCCTGTAGCAATCCAACGTTTGGCAAATTGCCAACTCAACATCGAATACATCCCTAATGATTGTGCACTACCGATAGAACCCTGTCCCAGCGAAGCCAGATATACTTCGCTTTGCCAGCTAATACTTTTGTAAGTGTTCATTTGTAATGGTTTCCATTTTAAGGTTAAATCTCCACCGAGAATATGGCTGTTGTCGGAAGAATCATTTTGCCCCGATAAAGCACTCAAGCCTATTTCCAGCGTCATATTTTCGTTTAATTCAAAGAAATTTTTCAGATGAGCCGAATACAATAAACCTTGCTGTGGCTGTGTGGAAAATACCGGACTTTCAATGGCACCGTTCATTACTTCGGCTGTCAATTCCTGGTAAAACAAAGTTTGCGGTATCAACCAACTTAGCGAAAAACCATCGCCTGCCAGTCCCTGATCAAACAATTGACTCCACGAACCGGGATAGTCAAGAAAATGGTTGGTGTGAGAATGTGGTGTATTGATGCGCCCAAAAGCTGGTTTTATTCGGCCTGCTCTTAATTGAAGCTGTGCCGGCAACGATAAAGTCGTTACATAGGCTTCTTCGATTCCTGCCGAATTTTCTCCTGTTTCGGCATTATGTTCTACGGTAAAAAATACATCGGCTCTTGCATAAGGATCAACAGCTGATTGAAAGGCAAATTCCATTTCATTCAATGCTGCTCCAAGCGAATGCTGCTTGTTTGGCTGATACCAGGTTTGCAGGTCTCCAATAACCGAAATACGTGGGTTTGATATACTCAGTGATCGACCAGCTCCATTGCCGGAAGATACTTCGTTCATCTCACTACTTATGACTTGCAAGAGCGAATCTTGTGAAAAAGAATCGGTCTGGCTATATGTTTTGGTAGCAGTTGTGATAAGCATAATCAGTATAGATATTCCAATTGCTTTCATAATCAAATGATTTAAATAGTTGAAAATTAATTTTCTGTTTCAAGCATCTGAGCTTAGCAGAAAATTCGATTTAAAAAATGAATCGATTAATCAGGCAGGAACTTGAGGAGGAGCTCTTTGAGCAGCTGTGTAAAGACAGACCAATTTATATTGATGAATCTGTACTTCTTCGCGATCTACGGGATGCAAAATAGCTACTATTTGCAATCCTGTTGCTACTGGTGATTCAAATACCGATAAAGTGAAATGACAAACAGCACATTCGTTTGGAAAATTGTGGATATGTTTTTGATGATGTGGATGACAAATAGTTTGTGCTTCGTGTTTACACAGGCTTAGATGCCCGATTCGCAATACACCAAATAGTATAATGACGAATAATAATAAAGATGCTGTAAACCGTTTGCGTATCATCAGCATGCAATATTAATCATTTTCACTTAATTGAATGTTACTGATTAAGGGTTTATCAATTTATTGCACGCTTACAAAGTGTTTTTATATAGGCATCGATTTCTTCAGGATTAAGATAAAATGATGCTACTTTATTTGGTAATCTTTGCTACTTGTAATCTCGTTTTTGCAGTGAAATCCGTTCGGCCAACAATGCTTTTTCCATTCCTCGTTCTATAGTGATGTAGTCAGCTTCCTTTTCTATTTTTCTGAAACTAAATAAAGTGACAGGGAAAGCCGTTTCCGTATAAAAGAACGCTTGTGCTACGATACCTGATGAGCCAGTTTATGGGCAATTCCACTTAATTCAAGTGTGTTTAGTTTGTTTTTGCTGATGAGCTTACAATTAAAATATATCTTTTTCTAAAGGGTGAACTATACCCTGAAAACTACATCTAGTTGCATCATGATACCGAAATAGTTGAGGGTAAATCGGGGTAGGATTTATGAAGGATATTTCGAAACAATCTGATTAGCTCATTTTGTAAAATATCACACATTTAATCGACCACAAATTTTTTAATTATTTTACGATTGTTTTGTTCAAATTTCAAGATATACACTCCTCGCTGCAAATCTAAATCATAGGCTTGATTGATGATTTCACCGGCAGCGGCATTACGATTATATACTTTTTGACCTAAAGCATTGAAGATATTTATTTCGAAAGCTTGATCGGGACAGCCTCTTTTATAGAGATTGAAAGAACCTTGCGGGGCAGGATTAGGATACAAGAATAAACTGTCATTTGTAAAAAAGGATTGAGTGGCGCAATAAGTTGTGTAATCTAAACCGAAGATGGTATCTCTACCGTCTTTAAACGAGGCATCGTAAACATCAATCGGAAACCAGCCCTGGGTATTGTCGTCCATAGATTGGATAGTTCTTGTTTGTTCTTGCAGACTTAAATCGGCATCGCTGCAATGACTGTTTCCTGAAGCATCTGTTTTTATGATGAATGTTTTTATGATGTTTCCTGATTGATTGACGGCTTGATAGGTTTGACATGATAATAAAAATCCGTCATCCGGGGTTTCAATTAAGTCTGCAATATATTGAATCTGATGATTATCTTGCCCATATTTTTTACTCCATTCAATCTGCCCGGAAGGTGATATATCCAGTAAAAGGGCATATTTACTGCTATCGACCGGATTGCTATGATAAACAGCAGCGATATAATCACCTGAACAATCTTCAATTAGTTTTTGTACATATTCATTCCCACCGTGGTCATCTATCTCGAGATACCATAATATATTCCCTTGCCGGTCGAGGTTCATAATAAACGCATTCTGATCGGTATGAAGTGTATCGGAAGGTAAATGACCGGTAGCACCTCCCACAAGGATACTTTGTTGAGCGGTGTATAAAATGCTATTGCCATATTGGTTGGCCGAATCACCATAAATTTTTATCCAAAGTGGATTTCCGTCTTTATCGAGCCGTATAACGGGAATATCGCCATTTCCAAACGAAACCGGGTATAAAAAAGCATCGCCTGTAGATACGGTACCGTCATCCGGCATGAGGGCCATTGCATAGCCTTCTCCTCCATCGAGATACATACGTGTCCAAAGCGTATCTCCGTTTTGATTGGTTTTTATAAATAAATGATAATCACCCCAATCATCAATTTCTCCGGTAGATATTAGATTGCCTGTGCTTGTTTCGATGGTTTCATACAGTTCAACTTCATCATCATTTTCATAATGTTTTTGCCAAACTATATTTCCTTGGTCATTAACGCGCATCATAAAACCAATATCTATATCGTCTCCTGCCAATATATATCCTCCGTTTTGAGATTCAATAATGGTGTTGGCCGGATCCATAAACCAATAATAAACGATATTCGAAAGAAGGCCGTCATTATCCATATCGGCTGTAAAGTTTCCACCGCTTGACGGGTTTTTCCCATCGTAAAACCTTCCCAGTACTTTTATTCCCTGGTTTTGAGTAGCTATCATATCTTTTATCCAAATCCACGAAGATACCGTATCACCGGGCAACGAGAATTCGCGTTCAAAGGTATTTTGACAATAAGTGTAAAAAGCATTAGCAAATAGTAGTAGAAATAAAAGTGTTCTCATCGGTAATTACTTTTTAATAAAAAAATCTCCGTAACGGATTTATTGTAATACTATTTTCTTTATTAATGTCGAATGTGTATTGATGACTTTTAGTATATAAATTCCTTTGGCATATTGGCTTAAATCAACACTTTGCTGAATAATGGGTTTATTCGCTTCGAGTTGTTTCGTAAGTACTAATGTAGCATTAATATTTGATATTTCAAGTTTTATGCTATGATCACTTACATTTTCAATACGTAAAATAAAGTTACCTGTATTTGGATTAGGAAAAATGCTTAGGCCAGGAATAGCCTGATGAACAATGCCCGTAAATGTAATAAAGTGAGCAATCGTATCGCTACCGCATCCATTATTAACGATTAGTGTAACGAGGCTACTATCAGTAAAAGTATGTACAGGAAATGCTGATGTATCTATGCTTCCATCTCCAAAATCCCAAAACCAACTATGTGCATTTTGTGAAGTGCTGCTGAACTGAACCGTATTGCCACTTGTGATATTGAACGTGAAAGCAGCAACAGGTAGTAATGAATCAATAAATACATGCTGAGTAATAGTATCCCAGCAACCTTGTGCATCCCAGATTTTGTGGAATACCCAAAATGTATCTGCCCGTGAGAACAAATGAGCCGGAGATTGGAGCCAGGAAGTATCGCCATCGCCAAAATCCCAATACCATGTAACGGTATTTCCGGTGCTTGTATCGGTAAAAAAAGTAGTGTCGCCAATACAAACAGTATCGTTATAGAATCCGGCTGCAGGTCCTTGAGTTACGGTGATACTTAAGTATAGGGTGTCCTGGCAACTGTTCAGTGTATCGGTAATGAGCGCCATGACCTGATAGGTTCCCGGAGTGTTGTAGCCATGTGTTACCTGATGTCCTACCGCACTCTGACCATCACCAAATATCCAGTTTACATTCCCGATAAGTTGAGCCGGTTGAGAAT
>JAJRWN010000010.1 GCA_024276745.1 Bacteroidota bacterium | reverse complement strand
TTTCGGGAATCATGGATATAGAGGTATGCAGTGTGCCGGGCATAGGTATATTGTTAAAACCATAAATCCGTAAAATTTCTTCGAGCAAGTCAGCCGGACGGCTAACATCATTTCTATAGGTTGGTACCGATACGTCCATCCCGTCTTCATGATTCTTTATAATTTTAATCTCCAAAGCTTCGAAAATACGTTCAACGGTTTCGCGTGGAATATCTGCCCCTGCAAGCCGTTTAAGATAATCTAAACGAAACGATATTATGGCAGGTTTTTTAATTTCCGGATACAAATCAATGATATCGGAATCAATCTTTCCACCCGATACTTCACATATTAATTGTGCAGCGCGTTTAAGAACCGGTAGGGTTTGATTTGGATCAGTTCCTTTTTCAAATTTCATGGAAGCATCGGTTCGCAGATTATGCCTTAATGCCGTTCTTCGAATAGATACCGGATCAAAACAGGCACTTTCCAGAAAAAGCCGTGTAGTTGAATTAGTAATGCCTGAGGATAAACCACCAAATACTCCGGCTATGCATAAAGGTCTTTTATTATCACATATCATCAAATCTTCGGCACTCAATTTCCGTTTTTGTTCATCCAATGTAATAAAGCTTGTGTTTTCAGGCAGTTTTTTTATAATTACCTGATTGCCTTCAATCTTATCAGCATCGAATGCATGCAAGGGCTGTCCGGTTTCGGCCAGTATAAAATTGGTAATATCAACCACATTATTCACCGGTTTGAGGCCAATAGCTTTTAATTTTTTTTGTAACCATCCGGGTGATGTTTTTATCTTTAATCCACTTATCGATAAAGCTGAATATCTTTTACAGGCCTCATGAGCCTCAATAGACACCAGAAAAGGATTGGGATGCCCGGGAATAGATAAGCGGGGAATTTCCGGCAATATCAGTTCACTGCTTCCGGGACGGTTTACCTGCAGATAAGCGTGCAAATCGCGGGCTACTCCAATATGTGACATGGCATCGGCACGATTTGGTGTAAGGGCAATATCAAACAGAGTATCTTTTGAGATATCAAAAATCCGGTTGAGTGATGTACCCGGTTCAATGTCATTATCCAGTACAATGATTCCTTCATGATTATGTCCGAGTCCGATTTCATCTTCAGCACATATCATTCCGAAAGATTCGATACCGCGGATTTTTGCTTTTTTAATTTTAAAACGTTCTCCATCAACCGGATGAAGCTCACTTCCTACCGGTGCAAAAGCAATAATTTGACCTTTGGCTACATTCGGTGCACCGCAAATAACCTGATAATGGGTATCGTGCCCAGCATCAATACTGCAAAGTTTCAGCTTGTCGGCATTCGGATGTTGCTCACAAGAAACTACTCTTGCAGCTACTAATCCCGATAAACTTCCCTGAATACTTTCATACTCAATTACTTCATCTACTTCAAGCCCAATTGCCGTTAAAATATCATTAATCTCATCAGCTCCGAGTGATGTCTTGAGATAATCTGTCAACCAATTATAAGAAATAATCATGCAAAATACTTTGTGCCCAAAATTACGAAACAGCCTTGGATTGTAAGTGAAAATAGCATATTCCAAACAGATAATTAATCTTTTTCTTTATGTATGGAGTTTTCTATCTCAAAAATCCAATCAAAAGGATGCATTCGAAAAAGACGGATAAATGCTTCAAATTCTTTCGGCCAAGCGATTGTTTACCCATGAAATATAATCGCCTTGATAAGCCTTTTCTTCCTGCAAGGCTTTTATTTTTTTCCTTATCTCCCGGCATGTTTCTGCATCGGGATGAGGTAAACTCGAAAGGAAAGCTTTTAATTCAATCATATATGCATCTATTTTTTCATTGGCCAAATTCACCAATTCTTCATAATCAGGCCCGGTTAAGGTCAGATGCTCCGACAGCATTTTCCCGATAGCCCGGCCATGCTGCATGGATGCCCTGATATTGCCTTGACCGGTTACGGCATTCCCCACTACAAATACATTTTCAAATCCTTCCAAATGGCTCGATACTTTATCTTTCAAACGGTACAACTCTCCCTGCATGGGCATTTCGGGCAATGGTTCGGGAATGCTGCCAATGGAACTGACCAGCATTTCTGTATTAATCTTTACTTTTTCACCTGTTTTTACCAATTGTTTGTTGCGAATTTCCGTTCGCTCAAAAGTAATTCCTTTTACACTTCCGTTTTCTACGATTAAAGCATCGGGTGCATGCAGCGGATGCACCTCAAAAAGAAACTTTTTTTGTGCATTTTCAATAATCTTAACTCTTATTTTTTCAATTTTTTCCCGGGTAGCTTCATCTGCATCTTTAGGCATGGCCGCCAAAGGCATATCCTGTAAACGTCTTCGATAATACAAAGCAGCAGCTTTCAGGTTAAGATCGTTCCAAGATAAATCATGCTCTTGCAAAAAGCAGCTATACCTTTATGCTCCAGATGAATCACATCTGTTTCTATTCCCATTGATTGTAATCTGCTGACCGTATTTTCCAACTGGCAGATTTTAGTAACATCGAGTGAGGCCAATCCTCCACCAATCACTACCGCAGCATCTTTAACCTTGAACAATTTACCGCTATAATTAGCATCTTCGTAATGATTGAACCAATAGATAAAATCATTCTGATAAGCAAAAGAATAATCTTTTACTTCATCCACACCGGGTATCGACAGCGGCCGGTCAACAGCAGCGCCTATAGCTAAAACAATCAGGGAAAAACCCCAGTCAACAATTTCATGCAGTTGATAATCTTTTCCCAACTGAACACCCGGAATATAACTTACCTTCTCATGAGCCAGTTTTGAATCAATGGCTTTAAATTCTTTTTCCTGCAGTTTTTTATGCCAGCGAGGCAGCCCGTCATCTATCTTGCCGTAAGGAAGCAAATGCCGGTCGAATACCGCTACTTCCACATCCATATTACTCAACTGATAGGCAACTTCGGCTCCCGATGTGGCTCCTCCAACAATGGCTACTATATGATGTCCTTCATTTTTCTTATGCATGACAGTAATCATTTAAATTCGTGCTAAATTAATATATCTCTCCCGATAAAAATGCTAAGTTAAACCGGACGATTGTTATTCGATTTTATTTTTTTAGTTATCTTTGAACATCGCCTCTTCATTATTATTTTATAAACGTATGACTTTCGCCCATAAAACCATTTTATTCACAATAATTTGCCTGAGTTATTTAAACATACAAGCCAAAAAATATGATTATCATGCACCAGCCAGAAAAGACGGAAATCTGGTTTTTGTAAAAAACGAAGGTCAGTGGAAAGAAAATTTCCAATATAAAGCTGCACTAAAAGGTGGTGCATTATTTATAGAAGATCATGCCATGACTTTTAGTTTTCTTCACCCTGATGACTGGGCTGCTTTTAATGAACATCGTGAAGACCCTGAACACAGCAAAGCTTTTCCATCCACCGTCAGGGGACTAGGCCTAAAATTGCGTTTTCTGAATGCTTCAAATCCTTTAATAAGCGGAACAATTCAAATGCCGTCTTACCGCAATTATTATTTGGGAAATCAAAAAAACTGGCGTTCTGATATACCCCTTTACAAAGCAATTACTTATAAAAATCTTTATCCGAAAACCAATCTTTATATCTATCAGTATGGTGAACATTTGAAATACGATTTTGTACTACAACCGGGTGCCGATCCTTCAAAAATCCAAATCAATATTGAAGGTTCTCAAAATCAATGGCTTGAAAAAGGACAATTGACTATTCAAACGGCTTATAATAAAATATTGATGCAGGCTCCTGTTGCCTGGCAAATTATTAAAGGAAAGAAAATAACAATCGGATGTACCTATGAACTGGAAGGAAATATCATCCGTTTCAAACCGGGAAATAATTATAATGCAAAATACCCGCTTGTAATCGATCCTGTGCTTACTTTTTCTACCTATACCGGTTCATCGGCCGACAATTGGGGATTTACGGCTACCTACGATCAGTATGGTAATTTTTATGCCGGTGGAATTGCTTTTGCTACCGGTTATCCGGTAGTAACCGGTAGTTTTCAAACTAATTTTGCCGGAGGAAGTGGTTTTTACCGTTGCGATATATCTATTACGAAATATAATGCCACAGGCGATTCATTGCTTTTTTCGACCTATCTCGGAGGTTCGCATAATGAGATTCCACATAGCATGATTGTAAATGCACAAAACGATTTGATTATTTACGGCACTACTGCATCCATGGATTTTCCGCATACAAGCGGTGCTTATGATACGGCCTTTAACGGAGGAAATACCGTAACCCTGACAGCAGTAGAATTTCTGGGTGGCAGCGATATTTTTGTTTGCCGTTTCAACGCCCAGGGTACTGCCCTGCTGGGTGGCACCTATATTGGTGGTCTCGGCAACGATGGATTAAATTACTCACCCTATCTTAATCATAATTATGCCGACCATGCCCGTGGTGAAGTTTTGGTAGATGATAATGATAACATCATTGTCGTATCCTGTACCAATTCACCCAATTTTCCGGTTACTTCAGGTGCCTATCAAACTTCAAATGCCGGTTTGTGGGATGCTTGTCTTTTTCAACTGGACCCAGGCCTTCAAAATCTGATGTGGTCCACTTATTTAGGTGGAAATGAAAATGATGCGGCTTATTCGGCAAAAATAGACAATAATAATGTGCTCTATGTTTGCGGGGGTACCAACAGTACCGATTTTCCAACGACAACGGGCAGCCTGAACCCGGCATTTAATGGTGGTATTGCGGATGGTTTTGTACTGAAACTGGCAGACCAGGGAAGCAATTTAATGCAATCTACTTATATCGGTACTTTCTTTTACGATCAAACGTATGGGATAGATCTTGATGCCAATAAAAATGTTTATATCGTTGGGCAAACATCAGGGCCCTATCCGACTACTCCGGGTGTT
>JAJRWN010000100.1 GCA_024276745.1 Bacteroidota bacterium | reverse complement strand
CCTTGAACTGTAATAATAATCGTAATCATCATAATAGTCATCGTTATCGTAATAATTATTGGTAATATAAGTATCACCCGAAGAATCGTAATAATCATCACCATTATCTTTCACATTGCGCGAGTAGCTATCTGAGTTATTATAATTATCTGAATGGTCATAATTATAATTCTGGTTATCAGATTGATTGATTCCATTATCAACAATTGGATAATCATTGTTTTCGATGATCGGTTGATTATCAGATACAGCATAGATATCGTCATAATAAACAGAACGAGCATTGTAGGTTGTAGTGCATGCTGTAGTAAGGAGTAACCCAATTCCTGCTATATAATTAAGAGCTTTCATGATGACGTGTTTTTATTATTAATTTTGCTTGATAGACCTTTAAAAGGTTTTCTCGTTTAATTTTGTTGCAAATTGAATTACAAAGACTATTCCAAAAATAAATAATGGCGAAAGAAATAACAAGCAGGCAAGCAGACTATTCTCAATGGTATAACGATTTAGTATTAAAAAGTGGTTTAGCAGATTATTCGGATGTTCGGGGATGCATGATTATTAAACCATATGGATATGCTATTTGGGAAAAAATGAAGCAATATTTAGACAGCAAGTTTAAAGAAACCGGTCATCAGAATGCAGCATTTCCTTTATTGATACCAAAAAGTTTTTTTAGCAAAGAAGCCGAACATGTAGAAGGATTCGCCAAAGAATGTGCTGTGGTTACACATTATCGTTTAAAAGCAGGTAGTAAGCCTAATGAATTGATTGTCGATCCTTCGGCCAAGCTTGAAGAGGAATTAATCATAAGGCCTACTTCCGAAACGATTATATGGAGTACTTATAAAAAGTGGATTCAATCATACCGGGATTTACCTTTGCTCATCAATCAATGGGCAAACGTAGTAAGGTGGGAAATGCGTACAAAACTTTTTTTAAGAACTTCTGAATTTTTCTGGCAAGAAGGGCATACTGCTCATGCTACTCGTAAGGAAGCTGAAACAGAAGCCAGGCTAATGCTACAGATATATGCCGATTTTATGGAAAAGATTATGGCTGTACCGGTAATCAAAGGAGTGAAAACAGCAAACGAACGATTTGCCGGTGCCGTAGATACTTTCACTGTTGAGAGCATGATGCAAGATGGCAAAGCTTTGCAAATGGGAACTTCACATTTTCTGGGTCAAAATTTTGCCAAAGCCTTTGATGTACAGTATTTGGATAAGCAAGGTAAACTAAATTATGTATGGGCTACATCATGGGGGGTATCAACCCGCTTGATGGGTGCTTTGGTTATGGCTCATTCCGATGATGAAGGCTTAGTCATTCCACCTGCTTTAGCTCCCATTCAGGTTGTTATTGTTCCTATTTACCGGAATACGGATCAATTATCAGAAATATCAAATGCAGCTGAAAAGATTATGGCAGATTTGAAAAAACTTGAAATCAGTGTAAAATTTGATAATGATGATTCTAAAAAACCTGGTTGGAAATTTGCCGAATATGAGCTTAAAGGAATTCCTGTTAGGATTGCTATTGGTCCGAGGGATTTAGCGAATGGTACTATGGAAGTGGCCAGAAGGGATACCCGAGAAAAGTCTATTATCAACATGGACGGATTTGCAAACGAAATCAAATCTTTACTGGATAGTATTCAACAAAATTTATTACAAAAAGCCTCTATTTTCAGAAACGAGCATTTGACCACTACCGATAGTTTTGATGAGTTTAAAGAAATTATCGAAAATAAAGGTGGTTTTATATCGGCTCACTGGGACGGCACTAGCGAAACGGAATTGAAAATAAAGGAATTAACCAAGGCCACTATTCGTTGTATTCCATTAGATAATAAACTGGAAGAAGGTGCGTGTATATTTACCGGTAAAAATTCGAAACAAAGAGTTTTGTTTGCCCGGTCATATTAAACATAGCTTATTGTTGTAAACATGAATTATGAATAATACAAAAGAACTTATTACGGATGCATTGAAAGAGAAGGCATGCCTTAAACAAGAAATTTTTAGCAATACCAAAAAGGTGTTTCTTGAATTTCAAAACAATATGAAATTAATCATTCAAGATCAGAAGTCTATTATTGAACATGTAGATAAAAGAGTTGAATTGTCTTATCAGGCGAATGGTGATTACGAGGCTCAAATGAAACTTGGTGGCGATATGCTGATTTTTAACATGCATACCAATATTTTTAATTTTGATGAGAATCATGAGATTCATCAAAAAGCCTATGTGAAAAAAAATCCTTTAAATGCCTATTGTGGCATGATTAATATATATAATTTTCTTTCAGACTCTTTTACATTCAATCGTTTGAATGATATCGGGTATCTGATAGCCCGGATTTTTATTAATCATGAAAATCATTTCTTTGTTGAGGGGAAACGTCAATTGGGTTTTCTCTATAATGATTTTGAAAATGTGACAATTAATCCGGTTTATGTGAAAGCCATTATTGAATCTGCTATTTTATATGCAATTGAATTTGACTTATTGGTGCCTCCTTACGATCATGTAAAAGAAATTCCACTTGGTCTTAAACTGCAACAAGCGGGAAATGCATACTACAAAACCGGTAAACGCTTAGGCTTTCATTTTAAAAGCGATCATATAGATATTCGCTGATGCTATGACTTTGGTCGGCATTATTTTTCATAAATAACAATGGTCATATCCCATGCATTTTTTTCGTCTGCCGGATAGAAATGTTGCTCTTTAATCTGCCAGATTTTGTCATCCAATTCCGGGAAAAACACATTGGCATCTTCAAAATGATGGTGAATCTTTGTGAGATAAATCCGGTGGGCATAGCTTAATCCGAGTTTGTAAATTTCACCTCCTCCGATAATAAAAGCTTCATCATCTCCACTCAAATGGGCCAATTCAAGACCGGCTTCCAGCGATGATACAATTTGACAATCAGTGGCTTTATATTCTGAATTGCGTGTAATAATCACGTTTTTTCGACCCGGCAAGGGTTTTCCAAAAGCTTCAAATGTTTTTCGTCCTTGTATTACATAATGTCCGATTGTGGTCTTTTTAAAATGACGTAAATCCCGGGGCATATACCAAAGCATTTTAGCATCTTTACCCAGACTCCGCTTTTCATCAATGGCTGCAATCATACTGATTTTCATATTCTAATCAATTTTTTCTTTTTTTATTAAAAATGCATCGGAAAACCCGGCTTGCCGGAATTTGTTTAACATGGCCAGGGCAATGGTTTTTGAAAAATACTTTCCAATCCGGTAGCGGTATATTCCTGCTTCGTTTGGATCGATAAATAATTGATTTCTCCAGTCGGCCGGTATCCGGTCTTGTTTATCAGGGCTGACTGATGCAAACAGCTGAATACTGTAAATGAATGTTGATGCAGGTATTATAGCCTTCTTACGATTCAGTTCAGATGCTTTTATTTCAAAAATCCCAATATTGTGAGTGCCAAGCAATTCGCGGCTATCCCTGAAGAATAAATCTTTTTTCTTTTGATCTTCTGCTTGAATGTTCAAAGTGTCACCGGCATATACATATTCATTTAAATCCGGAAGGATATAAAAATCTTCTCCCGAAGAAGTTTTATTAACCCATACCCAATTGAGTAAATAGGCACTTGTATCAATAGAGACTATATTGTTCTGCTTTGAGATTTTCAACCATGCCATAGCACCACCATTTGTATATCTTCTTCGCTGATTGGAAATAAAATTACCAAGCGAAAAATAAACAGGGCCTTTAAATTTTGAGGCTGGTCCGGCATACATGGGTTCTATCACATGCGGGTGACTGCCGATGATGATGTCTGCCCCATGAGTAAAACACAATTTTGCCAAATCCTCTTGCCCTTTGTTTTGTGTTCGTTGGTATTCTTGTCCCCAATGCATGGTGACAATAATTAAATCGGCCTGCTTCAATTGTGCTTGTTTCAAGTCATTGATGATGATGTTGGTATCAATCAGATTGACGATGGTAGGAGGCGGTACCGTATTGCCGTTTAGGCCATACGTGTAATTCAGCATAGCCAGTTTAATACCGTTTTTTTCGAGTATCAGTGGATTAGTGCTGTCTCTTTCTGTTTTATTGCGATAGGTTCCGGTATGGTGAACCTGTAATTGGTCGAGTACATCGAGTGTTCTCACAATACCTTTCTTGTCTCTGTCGCAAGTATGATTGTTAGCGGTAAGCAGGACATGGAAACCGGCATCAACGGCTGCTTTGGCATAAGCATCGGGTGCTGAAAACCGGGGATAACCGGTATATGGTTTTCCTCCGAGGGTGACTTCCAAATTCGCAATAGCGATATCGGCCGATTGAATAAGAGGTTTTACAAACAGGAAGTAGCTATCGTAATCATAACTTCTGCTATCTGCCCGGTAGGCCGCATCCAGCTGTGCATCGTGTTGCATCAAATCGCCTGCAAAAAGCAATGTGAGTTCATGTTTTTGCTGTGCTATTCCTTCGATTCCCGGTAAAAGGAATAAGAGAATCAGCATCATGTTGTTTCTATGCATCATTAGCAGCGCTTTATTCAGAAATAAAAATACGGATTAATCAATCAGACGGAAACCTGGGCTTTTATGTGTGGATCCGGATGATAGTTGAGCAATTCAAAATCTTCGTAGCGGAAAGCAAACAAATCGTTTATCCCGGAGTTGAGCTGCATCTGTGGCAATGGTTTCGGTTTGCGGCTAAGCTGAAGTTTTGCTTGTTTTAGATGATTGAGATACAGGTGAACATCTCCGAAGGTATGGATAAAATCGCCCGGTTTTAAATTACATACTTGTGCCATCATTAAGGTTAGCAGCGCATAAGAAGCAATATTAAAGGGAACCCCTAGAAAAGTATCGGCACTGCGTTGATAGAGCTGGCAACTTAATTTCCCTCCGGCTACATAAAACTGAAACATGGTGTGGCAGGGTGGTAATGCCATTTGATCTACATCGGCTACATTCCATGCACTCACAATCATTCGTCTGGAATCCGGATTGTTTTTAATGGTTTCGAGTACCCGGCTGATTTGATCAATTTTTCGACCATCGGGAGTAGGCCAGCTTCGCCACTGATGCCCGTAAACAGGCCCGAGTTCACCATTTTTATCTGCCCATTCATCCCAAATTCTGACTTTGTTTTCTTTCAAATACCGGATATTGGTATCGCCCTGCAAAAACCATAATAATTCATGAATGATCGACCGAAGGTGAAGCTTTTTTGTGGTCAGTGCGGGAAAACCTTGCGATAAATCGAAACGCATTTGATAACCAAAAGTACTTATCGTTCCGGTTCCTGTACGGTCTTCTTTTCGTATCCCTTTGTCCAGGATGTGTTGCATGAGGTCGAGATATTGCTGCATTTTGTAAAAATAAAAGTATAAGAATAGCATGAACTGTTTATTTTTCCAATAATTGTTTATAGCTCATTGAAGAATTTATCAGAATCAGATAAATCAAATTTTTACATTTGTCTCCATGTTTTCGAAAAAATCAAGAATTGCAATCATATTATTTTACGCTCTTCTTATTGCTGGATCTTATTTGGCCATCTTTAATTTATATTTCGATTTCAATTTTGAAGCTTTTTTCCCCAGAGCCGATAAAGATTTACAGTATTATCTAAGTTATCGTGATAATTTTGAACCAGACGATAATCATGTACTTGTAGCCATTTATCGCGATCAAGGAATCAATGACAGTTCTTTTTTGAAGACGGTTAATGATTTTACACTTGCTGCTGCTGACTTGCCTTTTGTAAAGCAAAGCAATTCGCTTACCAATTTATCCCGGCCAAAAATTATTGCCGGATTTTTTACTTCGGTACCATATATTCATATCGCTACTTTGTCAAGTTCATGGCAAAAAGACAGTATCAGAATAGCCAATGATCCTGCCATAAAAGGCCGTTTTATCAGCGATGATATGAAGTCGGTTATTATAGTGATGAAAACCGATAAAACCCTGGGCCCTGACGAATCTGAAATTTTTGATAAAGCACTTAATGAGCTAATTGAAAAATTTCCTTTTTCTGAATATCATATTGCCGGAAGGGCACATTATCAGGTTGAATTTGTAAAAGAAGAAAAATTTGAATTTTTTCTTTATTCAGGTTTATCCGCTTTGCTTATCATCATTGCACTTATTTTTATTTTCCGGAAAATAAGAGGTGTTTTTATTGCTATTGTATCTGTTTTAACGGGTATGATCATTTTTATGGGATATCTCGGTGTGACCCATGCCGTGCTTGATCCCATGGCTACTTTGTTTCCTATTCTTATGATTATTGTCGGTCTTTCTGATGTGATACATATCATGTCGAAATATACCGAAGAATTGAAAAGAGGAAAAGCTCCGGTGCCGGCAATAAAAACCACACTCCGCGAAATCGGATTGGCCATGTTTCTTACTTCTTTGACAACGGCAGTAGGTTTTACTTCATTGCTTTCTTCCAATATCCCACCTATCAGGCATTTTGGGATTACGGCTGCTATTGGGGTGCTGATTGCATTTCTTACGGTTATTTTTCTCACTACCTCATTACTGAGCTTTTTCAAAAAAGAACAAATTATTAGGGAAAGCCATTTGGGACTGGGTTGGAAAAAATGGTCTGATTGGCTCTATCGTGTTACCCGTTTGCACAAGAAGCTGATTCTTAGCATTGCCGCTATCATTACTTTGGTGAGTATTTTCGGTATTACAAAAATTTCGGGTGATATACATCTGGCCAATAGTTTTCCGAAAACCAAAAAAGTGTATCATGATTTTAATTATTTTGAGAAATATCTGGGCGGAATCAAAGCTTTTGAAATGAGTGTTGAACCTCAGAAAGGACAAAGCATTGATGATTATGCTGTACTTAAACAACTCGATAGCCTGGCCACTTATCTTGAACTAACCGGTAAATTGTATTCTGTAATGTCGCCTTCTATTTTATACCGTTCGATGAATTGCGGCATTCATAACGATAAGGCAGAGTATTTTAAATTTCCGGCCAATAAAAACGAATTTCTTCGCTGCAAGAAATATTTAAGTAAAGCGCCCATGTCAAAGCTGAATGTACTAATCAGTAAGGATAAAAAACTGGGACGCATTACCGCTCAGTTTCACGATGAAGGGTCGAATGAAGGATTTCGTATGCGTGATGGCATTAGATCCTGGATTAATCAAAATCTTGATACCTCATTGGTGCATTACCGGCATACCGGCATTGCCATGTTGCTCGATAAAAATGGTGTGAATGTGCGCTATAATATGTTTAAAGGCCTGGGTATTGCTTTTGTCATCATCAGCCTTTTAATGGCTTTATTATTCAAAAATATCAAGATGATTATTATATCCCTTATACCCAATGTTATTCCGATGCTTATTGGTGCGGCCGTTATTGGATTTTTTGGCATTGAACTCGATGCTCCAACCGCTATTATTTTTGCCATTGCTTTTGGTATAGCGGTTGACGATACCATTCATTTTTTGAGCCGTTTCAAACTGGAAACAGGCAAATGTTTGAGTATTGATGAAGCTATTCATATTACTTTTCACGAGACCGGTAAGGCCATCACTTTGACTTCCATTATTTTATTTTTAGGCTTTTTCCTGCTGATTACTTCAGCTTATCCGCCCACGCATGTCATTGGTCTTTTGCTGTCAATCACTTTGTTTTCCGCTTTATTGGCCGATTTATTTATTACCCCGGTTCTGATTTATCTGTTGATGGGGAAGAAGGGAAAACATTAATCAGCTACAATAATTTTCTTCGCATCATTTCGGTACGCAGTAATTGCAATTCGCGACCCATTTGACCCGATACGGATGTATTTTCTTCAGACCGTCTGATCAGGTAAGGCATCACTTCACGTACCGGTCCGTAGGGTAAATATTTTCCGGCATTAAATCCAGCTGCTGCCAGATTATAGGTAATATGATCGCTCATCCCAAAAAGTTGTGCAAAATAAATATGCGGATGATTCAGTTGAACTTGATGTTCTTCAATAAGTTTTGCCAAATATGCCGAGCTGTTTTCGTTATGGGTAGCTGCACAAAAAGCAACATTTTCAAGCTGATCGAAGCATAATTTAATTGAAGCGTCATAATCTTTATCGGTAGCTTCTTTGCTGATATGAATGGGTGAAGGATAGTGCATGTTTGCCGCCCTTTCGCGTTCTTTATCCATATAGGCACCACGCACCATTTTGATTCCATAGATATAAGCCTTTGCTTTGGCTTCTTCAATGGATTGACGCAGAAATTCAAGCCTGTCGGTGCAATACATTTGTACGGTATTGAAAACAATGGCTTTCTTTTTATTGAAAATGGCCATCATCTCGTGCACAATCCGGTCTATAGGTTTCTGAATCCAGGTTTCTTCGGCATCTACAAATATGGCGGTATTTTCATCAGCAGCTTTTTGGCAAATTTGTTTGAAACGGTGGTAGAATCGATCCCATTCTTTTTGTTCTGTATCTGTTAGTGTTATATTATCATGTATTTTTTGCAATAGGGCAAATCTTACCAAACCGGTAAGTTTACAGCTGATAAAGGGTACAAATTCATTAGAATGTGCAAATTCAATATTCCTGATCATGACTCTGGCGGTATTTCTAAAGTCGGCTTCACGGCTTTTGCCTTCTACACCATAATCGAGTGCTGTGAATACTTTATAATGAGCCATATTTTTAATCACCGGGATACTTTCTATCAATGATTCGCCTCCACAAAATTGCCGGAAGATAAAATGCTTAACGATGGAGTTTACGGGTAAATGTAATTTTATGGCCCATTTTGTAAACCCCGAACCGGTTTTTTGTAATACAGGCCGGTTCATTGCCCAAAACATACGATAGGCATGTTTTAAGTCTTTATCGTTTAAATGCCTGAAGGCAATCTCAGTATTATCAAAAGACAAACTCATTGACACGGACACATTTTTTTAGATTCGGCAAATATAGAGAAGCATTGCCTGAAAAAAAGTGATTAAAATTCTTTTTTTTGCCAAATTTTGTGCATTATTATCACATCAAAAAAAATAATGCATTATGATGTCCTGGGTTTATCTGTTGATTGGCTTGCTATTGGGTGCGGTAATAATATGGCTGATTATGAAAAGTCAGTTTTCGGTATTGGCGGCAGGCAGCGATTTGCTTAAACAAGATAAGGAAAAGCTGGAAGAAAAGGACCGGACTAATCAGGAACAGATTAATCATTTAAATGTTCAACTTGCAACGCTTCAAACCAAAAACCAGCATTTGCACGAGCAAATGGACGATCAGCAAAAGCAACTTGAGGAGATGCAAAAACGATTGCTATCGGAATTTGAAAATATTGCCAACCGGGTGCTTGATAACAATACCAGAAAATTAAGCGATCAGAACAAAGAAAAATTAGGCGAAATGCTCAAACCCATGAAAGACCGTTTGGAGCAATTTAATAAAACGGTAAGCGATACCTACGAAAAAAATACTCGCGAAAGAAGCATGTTATTTGAACAAGTAAAGCAACTTTCCGATTTGAATAGAAAAATGTCGAAAGATGCGGAAAATCTTACCAACGCATTAAAAGGTGAAAGCAAAACACAGGGTAATTGGGGCGAAATGCAACTCGAAATGTTACTGGAAAATTCAGGCCTCACCAAAGGCATAGAATATAGTGTGCAAGAAAGCTTGAAAGGCATTGACGGTCGAAGGTTGCAGCCTGATGTTGTGATTCATCTGCCTGATAAAAAAGATATTGTTATTGATTCAAAAGTATCGCTTACCGCTTATGAAAGGCTGGTTAATGATGAAGATGAACTGAATAGAAAGAATGCACTGAAACAACATATCGCTTCGGTGCGAAATCATGTAAAGGAACTCAGTCAAAAAAATTATCAAAATCTTTATCAACTGAATACGCTTGATTTTGTATTGATGTATATTCCTATCGAAGCTGCTTTTACCGTTGCCTTGATGAATGATTCTGCTTTGTTTCATTATGCCTATGAACGAAATATAGTGATGCTCAGCAGTTCTACTTTATTGGCCACATTGAAAACCATGGAAACACTTTGGCGACAGGAAAAATTAAATAAAAATGCCCAGGAGATTGCCCGCAAAGCAGGAGCCATGTTTGATAAATTTGCAAATTTTGTTGACGATTTGGAGAAATTGGGTACGCAAATGAGAACCACGCAGAAAACTTATGACGATGCTATGAATAAACTTAGCACCGGTAAAGGAAATCTGTTGAGAAGGGCTAATGAAATTAAAAAACTGGGCGCTAAAACAACAAAACATATATCCGAAATAGAAGCTGATGACGATGAAGCATTAGCTGTAAACGAACAGAAAAAACTTCATTTTCCGGAAGAAGAAAAAGAAAACTAAGTATTCCAGATTTCCCAGCTTTTCTCAGCTTGCAAATAGAGCATTTCGAGACCGTTTTTTATCACCGCTCCATGTTGCTGTCCTTTAATCAGAAAAATAGTTTTTCCGGGATTATAAATCAGATCATAGAGCAAATGTTGTTTTCCGATGCCTGCATAAGGTATGGCAGGATAATCAAGCCGCTTGGGTGCCATGCCAAGCGGAGTGGTATTGATGATTAAAGGATGGTCAGAAATTATCGAATCAGTTAATGCATCATAAGAAAGGAAATTATTTTCAGTGTTCGATCTGGATACTATTCGGTATGATATTTTTAATTGTTTTAAAACGAAGCAGACTGCTTTTGAGGCACCTCCATAGCCCAATACCAATGCTTTTCGATGATGCGCTTGTAATAGTTTATTCAGCGAAATTCTGAAGCCGAATACATCGGTATTGAATCCGTGGAGCTTTCCATGTTCAATCTTTATCGTATTGACGGCACCAATCGATTGGGCTTCATCTGAAATCGTGTCGAGATAGGGTAAAATACTTTCTTTGTACGGGATGGTTACGTTTAATCCAGTCAGTTCAGGATATTTTTTTAGCAATGCT
Organism: Bacteroidota bacterium; assembly: GCA_024276745.1. GTDB lineage: Bacteria > Bacteroidota > Bacteroidia > Chitinophagales > S012-47 > JAJRWN01. The sequence continues at coordinate 35,706 of JAJRWN010000100.1, read as the reverse complement.
GGTAATTGTTCAATCTCCGGAATCGGGTAGGCTTCATAATGGCTGTTCGATAATCCACTACGAAAAAACTTTTCATTAAAATAAGTTTCCGAAAAGCTATGCTCCAAAGGGAAACCAATCAATCCTGCATTCATAAATACAAAGTAAATAAATTGCTTGGTGAAAGTAAATTGCCCATTGATGCTTAAAATCCTGCCGGTTTACCGGAACAACCATAAAAAAAGCCTATCGAAACGACAGGCTATACCAATATCATATTGAAATGTATGTTAGTTGTTAAACAACTTTTACGTTTACTGCATTCAATCCTTTTTGGCTTTCTTCGACTTCATAGCTTACTTTGTCACCATCGGCTATTTGGTCAATCAAATCGTTCTTATGGACAAACACATCTTTACTTCCGTCATCCGGAATAATGAATCCAAATCCTTTCGATCGATTAAAAAATTTTACTGTTCCGTTATTCATAATTTAAAGTTAATGAGTAAATACTGAGTACAAATGTAGTGTTTATTCTTTAATGATTCATTTTCAATTGTTGAATGTTTTACATGAATTTGAAATAAATGATTAACCGGCTTCGATTATGTATGTAAAAACAGCATTGGATGAGGCTAAAAAATGCATAACCGGAATATAATTGAATAGGGATTATGCCATGGGAAAGCAATCAGATAGCAAAGATATTTGAAGGGGCAATAATAAAAAGCCTGTAAAAGGCTTTTTATCAAAGAGCGGAGAGAGAGGGATTCGAACCCCCGGTCCCCATAACAGGGACACCTGATTTCGAGTCAGGCCCGTTCGACCACTCCGGCATCTCTCCAATAATAGTCTGCAAATTTACAATGTTTCAGGGATTTTGGTTTTTTTACTGTTTCCGCTTTTTTCCAATAAAATCATGATACCCATACCCAACATGGCCAAACAAATAGCAAGCAATAATTCAAGATTAAGAGCCGGCCAATGATAAGCATATCCCGAAGTAATTTTTCCAGCATGCCGGATTAGCGGATGACCGGCATTGTCCAGAAGATAAACCGCTTGTTTCCATGGCCATAGGGTTACGAGTGAACCCGCAATAAAACCGGTAAGCAGGCTAAGTGTAATATTCCGGTAGTGGTCAAAAATCCAGGAAAGTAAATGGGAGAAAGCCAATAAGCCGAATATGCAACCTGCCAAAACAGGCCATAATATATTTAATTCAAAGTTGGAAACAGCATTGAGCAAAAGCAGGTAATTTCCCATAATAATGAGTACGAAAGATCCGGAAAGACCGGGTAAAATCATACTGCAAATGGCTACCACACCACATATAAACAAGTAAAAAGTATTGCTGTTTTCAGCGGCAGGACTAAGGAAAGCAATTGTAATGGCAATGGCTATTCCTAATAAACCCGCCAATACATTTTGATAATTAAAGGTTTTTATTTGTCTCAGAACAAAAAAGATTGATGCGGCAATCAGGCCAAAGAAAAATGCCCATAAATAAATCGGATAATTTTCGAAAAGCCAGCTTAATAATTTGGCAAGGCTTAAAATACTTATTGCTACACCACTGCCTACTGCTAGTAAAAAAGTAAGGTCGATATGATAGGCTAAAGCTTTGAATTTTCCGGTAATGAATAAATGCAAAGCTTTCCGGTCGAATGATTTAAGTGCTTTTATCAATCGTTCAAAGATACCGGTGATCAGTGCTATGGTACCTCCTGAAACACCGGGGATAACGTTTGCCGCACCCATGCTGATACCTTTTATAAAAAGCCATAGTAGTTTCATACCAATGGTATTGTCCGGCTTATTTATTCCGGTTTAAAAACAGATCAAATGTATCGCCTCTCAAGCCAATTCTTAAGGTTTCAAGCGGAATCACCTCGTTAGGTGCAATATTTCCCAGATTAACATTAGCTCCAAGCAATTTAATAAACCAAACTTGTTGGGCTTTTTGAGGTGCTTCCCACAGGATAGTGTCTTTAGGTACTTTAGTCAGAATTTCATCTACCAAACCAGACCGTACTTCACCGCTTCCTCTGAATATGCCTACCGTACCGCTTTCGCGGGCTTCGGCAATTACTTTATAACTTCCGGCTTCAATTTCGGCTGTCATTTGTTCAATCCATAAATAAGGAGCAATAATTTTTTCTGCATCTTTTGAACCTACTTCCGATATGACCGTTACGTATTTGCTCAGTGTACGGATATATTCGCATTTGTCATCGTGAGCCATTTCAATACTTCCATCCGATACTTCTACATATTCCATTTCATATTTTTCGAGCAGTTTAATGTAGTCTTCAAATTGGTTTCTTATTACAAATGCTTCAAACAGGGTTCCTCCAAAGTAAGTTTTGAATCCGGCTTCTTTGTAAAGTTTTATTTTTTCAGCCAGATTAGGACTTACATAAGAAGTACCAAAACCAAGTTTCAGGAAATCGATATATGCTTCGGATGCACTAATCATATTTTCCGCTTCACGAAGGCTTAATCCTTTGTCCATTACCATGGTCATTCCAAAGTTTCTGGGTTTAGCACTTCGTTCAGGAATGTCGTTTAATGAATAATTCATGATTTAGGTTTATAAGCAGCAATGATAGATTTAAAATAATTGTCTTTTTTAAGTTCCGGGAATATTTCAAAAAACATGCTATGGTTCAGATAATCCTGGTTTAAGGCTTTGTGCAAGGTCTTTCCGGCTTCCGTTTTATGGCCTGCTTTACCGGCAAAAGCGGCATAGGTATATAATAAATCAGCTTGTTTGTTGCAATGCTCAAGACTGTTAGTTAATACTTTTAGTGACATGGAATCATTGCCTATTTTATGATAGGCCAATGCAAGTTCTTTCCATGCGTGCTCGTTGCTTGGATTAATGGCAACGGCTGTTTCGTAATATTCTATCGATTGGGTGAGCTGCCCCGTTTCGGTCAGTGCAGCAGCATAAGCCATTAAATAATTGTAATTATGTTCATTGAGGTTTACAGCTTTCTTGAATGCCGCCTGAGCAGCTACCGGATTGAGTTCGTTTCTGTACGATAAACCAATATTATAATAGGCCTCTCCATAGTAAGGATCTAACTGAAGGGCTTTTCTGAAATATTGCCTTGCTTTTGATTCTTGTCCTGTTTTGGCGAAATATTGACCCAGGCTGAAATACCATTCTTCGTATGGTTCAAAAGTATCAAGGGCTTGTTGCAATACTTCAATGGCTTCTTTATAAAGTTTTTGTTTGCTTAAACTTTCTGCCCAATCGCGATAAGCCATTTCAAAATCATCGTTTATAAGGGTGACATATTCAAATGCTTCGGCTGCTTCTTTGTATTGTTGTAGTCCAAAATATGCATGGCCCAAATTATACCATGCAAGATAATTATATGGGTTTTGGTCAATTAATGATTTGTGTAATTGAATACTTTCCCGATGATGACCTCCCAAATCTACCAAGAACCATATTTTGTATAAACTTTCTTCATGTAAGGGGTCAATATTTAAAGCTTTTTTAAGGCATCTAAGCGAATTATCAAAATCTTCAAGTGCATCATATACATCTGACATTGAACCGTAAATCATGACCTGTTCTTCGGTATCCGATGTCATTGCCAGCGCATTGTTTAAATGTGTTAGTGCCGATTCATATTGTTCGGTATCAGTCAGCAATTCTGCTCTGATAAGATATATTTCTATTTCGTTTGGATCAAGAATTTCAGCTTTATCGAGCATTTGAAAAGCTTGTGAATAATTGTTTGATTCAAGTAAATATTGGGCTTTTCGTACTAAAAAAAATGCATTAAAAGCATACTGTTCTATGGCATAATGACATGCTTCAAGAGCTTTTTCAATTTCATGCCTGCTTTCAAAATAATCCAATAAATCTTCATATTCTTCTTCTTCAAAAAAACCTGATTGTTGATTCTCCAGCATGTCTTCATATCGCTCTAACAACGACTGATAATAATCATTTTTCAAATAATTATCTTCTTGTCCTTTATCTTCCATTCTTTGCTTATTCTATATGCTTATTGTCAATTGTCAAAGGTATGAATATAGCTGCTATACAAGCAACAGGCAAACTTCTTTTTTAACAATCTTTTATATTTAGATATTGTATTGAAAAGTTTTTGTACTCATCCGGTTTACTTCTTCAAAGCAATCCTTTTTCCATCCTTTGATGGGTGATACCCAATTCGATAAAAGGTTCTCCTTCCGGTTTAAATTCAAGATGTGTATAAAAAGGAATAGAATCTTTTCTGGCATGACAAAACATAAGTTTAAATCCATGGTCGCGTGCATAGCGTTCGGCATATCTTACCATTCGCCTGCCCAGTCCTTTGTGTTGCCAGGAATCAATTACGGCCACTTGTCGCATTCTTATTGACTTGTCTTTGTCCGGTGTGAGTACCAAACAGGCTATAATATGCCCATGGTATTTTATACCAATATGATAATCTGTTGCTTCTTCTTTGAGCTTTTCTGGATCGAAAACTAATCCTAGGGGTTTGCGAAGTATTTCTTCCCTTAAAGCCAGACTGTCGTTGTAGTCTCTGCTACCCAATCCATATACTCTTATTTCTGTGCCTGCTGCTATCATTTATTTTAATCTATAATGTAAAAAATATGAATTATTGTTTTCATCTGATAAGTAGAACCAAAGATTTTTCATTTTCCTGTCGAAACTGATTGAGGAAATAAAATCCAGTGCAGTAAATTCATTGGTAAATAATTCTGGTTCGGAGAAGGAAAGTTTCCCGGTTTTTTGGGCATTGTAAATATCGCCTGATCCTGTTGAAAAGTATAATGATTTTCCATTTTTTGATACCCATACCGATATAATATCTAAATCGGTATTTCCTTCAAAATGAATAGGCCGGCCGGTTTCAAATGTAGTGTGTATTGAACTTCGACTGCTATAATGTATTTGATCGTCTCTTGTGTAATATATTTCTTTACCATTTGCAGATAACCAGGGGTAGGCGTCTGCACTTTCGCTCGAGTTGAGTGCATCAAGTGCTTTAAGTTCACCATAGTTGCCGCTTGCATCTTTTTGTGATTCGTATAAATCATTATCATCCCAGGTAAGTCCCGGACCCGCAACAACAATTAAACTTTTTGATTTAGCATCGGTGGCCGGTTGGTAAATACTCATTTCAGTATTGTTGATTGCTCCTTCAATGGCTTCTATAGTTTGTGGATGTTTTGCATTGATTTTGTAAATGCGGGTAAGCTGTGTGTTTTCATCTTCAAGTCCGATGATAATCAATTTCCCTTTTACGGTCAGTTTCCCGGGCCCGAATCTAAAGTTTTCTTGTGCCGGTAAGGAATCTATAAATTGAAATTTGCCGTTAGTTTCGAATGTTGATTGAGCATGTACAAAACTTGACGTAAGAACTGCTATAATAAGGCAGAGTTGATTGAATTTCATAGCAAATTATTATAGTGCAAAGGTATTAAAAATCAAACAGACTACTGAGTGTTTAATCTTTTGCATAAAATTTACCTGGAGTTTTATCAGGAGAAGATTAATTTTGAGCAGATACTTTTTATTCATTTTTTTACTTTATGCATCAAAAATTTCTTGAAATAGCGGTTAATCTTGCTTTAGAAAATATTCGTTCCGGAGGTGGTCCTTTTGGGGCTATTATTGTGAAGGACGGTGAATTAATAGCCAGTGGTGTTAACAGTGTTACGAATCATAATGATCCTACCGCGCATGCCGAAATAAATGCAATAAGAAAAGCTTGTAAGCATTTAAGCGATTTTAATTTGTCCGGTTGTATTATTTATTCCAGTTGCGAACCTTGTCCGATGTGCTTATCAGCTATTTACTGGGCTCATCTCGATGCGGTTTATTTTGGTGCCACTCATCGCGATGCAGCTGATGCCGGTTTTGATGATTCTTATATATACCATGAATTACGTTCAAAACCGGATGAGCGTCATCTGGTATTGAAACAAATATCCAATGGATTGGAAAAATCGCCTTTCGAAGCCTGGTTGTTAAAGGCCGACAAGGTTCAATATTGATTTAATGATTCAAAAGTTTTGAAATAAAAAAAAATACCTTGCCAAATCCGGCAAGGTATTTTTTTTATATATTGGGTTAACAAGGTTTATTGCTTGTCTTTATCATCCACTTCTTCAAATTCGACATCTGTGACATCGTCTTTGGCTGTTTCCTCTTTGTTTTCTTTGTTTTGTGGTTCTTCCTGATTTTGTTTTGCTTCTTCGGTAGCTTTATACATATCTTGCGAAGCAGCCTGCCATGCATCATTTAATTTTTTGCTGGCTTCTTCAATAGCTGCAAGATCTTCTGATTTATGGGCTTCCTGCAATCCTTTCAGCGCATTTTCAATCGCTGATTTTTTGTCATCAGGCAACTTCTCACCATACTCATTAAGTTGTTTTTCAGTGCTGAATATTAAGGTATCGGCAGCGTTTAAAGCATCTATCTTTTCACGTGCTTTTTTATCTTCATCAGCATGTTTTGAAGCTTCATCTTTCATTTTTTGAACTTCTTCATCACTTAATCCGGTAGAAGCTTCAATGCGTATGCCTTGTTCTTTGCCGGTACCTTTATCTTTGGCATGAACATTCAGAATACCATTAGCATCAATATCAAATGAAACTTCAATTTGAGGTACTCCTCTTGGTGCCGGTGGTATGCCGTCAAGCTTAAAGCGTCCAATGGTTCTGTTGTCGCTGGCCATGGGTCTTTCACCTTGCAATACGTGAATTTCAACTTCGGGCTGGTTGTCTGCAGCCGTTGTAAATACTTGTGATTTTTTGGTAGGTATGGTGGTGTTTGCTTCAATCAATTTGGTCATTACCGAACCCATGGTTTCAATCCCTAATGATAATGGGGTGACATCTAAAAGCAATACATCTTTTACATCTCCACTCATTACTCCACCCTGAATGCTTGCACCGATGGCAACTACTTCATCAGGATTGACTCCTTTATGTGGTTTACGTCCAAAATATTTTTCAACAACTTCCTGAATTTTTGGAATCCGGGTAGAACCACCTACCAGTATGACTTCGTCAATATCGCTGGCCTGGTATCCGGCATCTTTCAATGCGGCTTTGCAGGGACTTAAGGTGCGTTCTACCAGTTGGTCGGCCAGTTGTTCAAATTTGGCCCGGCTTAGTTTTCTTACCAGGTGTTTTGGAACTCCATCAACTGCTGTTACATAAGGTAAATTGATGTCTGCTTCGTTTGAACTGGATAATTCTACTTTTGCTTTTTCGGCTGCCTCTTTCAAACGCTGTAAGGCCATCGGGTCTTTGCGCAGGTCAATGTTTTCATCTTTTTTAAACTCATCGGCCAACCAGTCAATGATTACCATATCAAAATCATCGCCACCAAGGTGTGTGTCACCGTTTGTGGATTTTACTTCAAAAACCCCATCACCTAATTCAAGGATTGAGATATCAAAGGTTCCGCCACCTAAATCATAGACGGCTACTTTCATATCTTTATTACGCTTGTCCAGGCCATAAGCCAATGCGGCAGCAGTAGGTTCATTGATAATTCTTTTTACTTCCAAACCGGCAATTTCACCGGCTTCTTTCGTAGCCTGACGTTGCGAATCATTGAAATAAGCCGGTACGGTAATAACGGCTTCGGTCACCGATGTACCAAGATAATCTTCGGCTACTTTTTTCATTTTCTGCAATATCATAGCTGAAATTTCCTGTGGAGTATAAAGCCGGTCGCCAATTTTCACTCTGGCGGTATTGTTATCGCCTTTCACTACTTTATAGGTAATCGATTTTAACTCACTGGCAACTTCATTATATCGTCTTCCCATGAATCGCTTAATCGATTGTACCGTATTTACCGGATTTGTTATTGCTTGTCTTTTGGCCGGATCTCCAATTTTGCGTTCTCCATTTTCTAAAAAGGCTACTACCGATGGTGTAGTCCTTCTTCCTTCATCATTTGGAATGACTACCGGGTCGCTGCCTTCCATTACGGCTACGCAGGAATTGGTGGTTCCAAGGTCTATTCCTATTATTTTTCCCATAATTTTTTTTTAATGCGCTTGTAATTAATAATATTTTCATTTCAATTTGTCAATTGATATGCCAAGCAACATTCTATACTGCAATTGGTGCAATTATGTCACATTAATCTGTTTATAACAGTTATGTAAATTGAAAAATGACATTTCGTCAGATTAATCGCAAAGTGGATAATTTGGGTGTTTTGTGAAGTCTTTGTATGGAGCAAAATTTAAATCTCCCGTTATGTGGCCACATCCTAAAGTATCTTCGCTTTGAATGGACAGTGGAATATTACGTACCGTTTTCGAATACCGCGCGGCAAAAATACCGTATCCTCCATTGATATTGGTATAGTTTCCACCAATCTGATTGGCAGTAATGCCTGTTTGTCCTTTATTGAATTCGATGAAATTACTAAATTCCATAGAGCCTACCGTAAAAGTGAATTCCAAGGAATCGGCATAACGGTAAATTTGTTGATTAGGTGCCATTCTAAACCGGATGCCCTGATAAAAAAGATCGCCCGGTATTTCGACTTTAGGCTTGCTTTGATCAAAATTTTTTCCTTGAAAAATGGGTATATCCACAAAGGTATCTTTGATATTGATCAGTGGAGCCGATTTATTGGCAATATGATATTTGAGCCGTACCGATAAATCGTGAACCCTGCCGTTGACGGGTAAATTCCAAATAGCCTGAAAACTGGTTGGCCCTACCCAGTTTAGCGCTAAATCATGGAAAGGCCGGAGAATATTAAAATCCTGAACTAAATTGGTACTTGCCGATACTTCTTTCCCTGTTACTGTATTACGAATTTTCAAGGTGTAGGTCTTGTCGTCTTGCAGGCTGGCATAAAACCGATATAAAATATTCGGATGCTGTGCAAAGGTGCCGCTGTCTTTTACTATCGGTGGATTTAAGGTATCTCCATCAACCCGTTGAAGCTGATAGACTTGATTGCTACCCGATTCGGTAATACTGACATCCAATATATCGGGATAATAAATAGAGTCTGGATTGGCTGCCAACACCAGGGCACTAGTGTTTTCATCAAGAAAAGCTTTGTGTATTCTGATATAGTGTACGGTTTCGTTTTGACTCAATAAACCATAAACCAATACCACTTCTTTATAGGGTGCGGTTAGCCTGAAATCGCTTGTACATCGATTCAGTACCAAAACGAAAGACAAAGCGATTAGTATAAAATATAATTGTTTTTTCATTCGATGGGCAAAGATAATGAAAAGCCTATCTCGATTTGTTAAATAGCTTGAATAATTCAGCATCTGAAGGCAGGATTTCCTGATTTTACTTTTTCATGACTACATAAAGACTTTCTCTTTTAAATCCGAATCTTTCTACCTTTGGACTACATTTTATTAATTAAACCCGTTGCCTTATGTCAGTATCAGGAAAAGTTAAACGCATTACCGTACATACTTTACAGGCTATGAAAAAAGCCGGAGAAAAAATCTCTATGCTTACCGCTTATGATTTCTCAATGGCCCGTTTAATTGATCAATCGGGTATTGACGTAATTCTTGTAGGCGATTCGGCCTCCAATGTAATGGCCGGGCACGAAACCACTTTACCCATCACACTCGACCAAATGATTTATCATGCTTCTTCTGTGGTGCGTGGTGTAAGCAAAGCTTTGGTGGTTATTGATCTTCCTTTCGGTTCTTATCAGGGTAATAGCAAGGAAGCCTTGAATTCAACCATTCGTATTATGAAAGAGTCGGGAGCACATGCCGTAAAATTGGAAGGTGGTTCGCAGGTAAAAGAATCTATTGTGCGCATACTTTCTGCAGGCGTACCGGTAATGGGGCATCTGGGTCTTACTCCTCAATCAATTTATAAATTTGGTACCTATACTGTACGTGCCACACATCGTGATGAAGCCGACAAATTGCTGGCAGATGCTAAAATGCTCGAAGAGATTGGCTGTTTCAGTATAGTACTCGAAAAAATACCATCAAGTCTGGCTAAAAAGGTTGCAGAAAGCATTTCCATACCGGTGATTGGTATTGGTGCCGGCCCCGATGTTGACGGTCAGGTGTTGGTGATGCACGATATGCTGGGTATCACGCAAGAATTTAAACCTCGTTTTCTGCGTCAATATGCCGATTTGAGCAGCATCGTACATCAAGCAGTCGGCCAATATATCAAAGATGTGAAAGCCGGTGATTTCCCTAATGAACAGGAGATGTATGACCCTGAGATCAGGGCATGAATTTTCTGGTCAGGGAATGGTAATCATACCAGTAAAGACTTCCTGCCCGGTCTGGGTTTACACTACATATTATTTAAACAGAGTATAGATTCCTATAGATGGCCATGCTCTGTAGTCAAATGGGAAATACCATGGATCCTTTTTTTTAATTGGCAATTGAACGGGATACCCTATAATACCCGTTTTAGTGACTTCCTCACGTATCCTAAAAATTAAACCCGATTCCTATGGATGGCCAGGCTTTGAAGTCAAATGGGGCATACCATGGATTTTTTTTCTTAACCGGTAATAAGAGAGTGTATTTTAAAAGCGTTTCTCGATCTAATGTTATCATAGGTAGCATCGAGAGTTTTACATACAATCTGTTGAATAATAAGCGCCCTCCGAATTCCCATAAAAGAAAATGATTTGTTTGCCCGGAAGGATTCGGTGAATAATTCCCATTCCAATAGTGTTCAAACATATAATCCAAACCGAACTCAAAGTAAAAGTATCGTTTATGGACCAGAACATGTAAACGGGCAGGTAGTTTATAAGTAAAGTAATTATAATTAAAATTATTCTGAAATTGATTTAAAACCTGAATGTTTTTAGAATAAGATCCACCTATGGCCACTGCCAGGTAAATATTTTTATGTATTTTTTCAATCCTTTCATAATTTATAGAGTATCGCTTTGCTATTCCCAGAGCTTCCACGAACACCGAGTTCTTTTTCAGATTTATGTTAAATTTATTTTGTCCGGAAACAAATGAAGGAAGCTGTAAAAGCAAAGTAAAAACGAATATTTTGGTGTATGTCAGCTTCATATTAGCGTTATTTTAAACCTTGATTCAAGCTACTCGGCAAAGTGGGCATTAAACGAATAACCTATGCTAATTGCCGGCCATAATAGTAATTTCTTTTTCTGCCATGAATAATCGTAGTACGGTAGAAAATACGCCATAAATGGCAGACCATTCTTGCCTCCAATCAACGGAATTACTGATGCTTTTATAAAGAAACGCTTAACATAATACCTTACTCCGATTTCTTCATTAATAAAGATGTAATCGTAAATATTAATTTGCCTAAGGGTAACTCCATGGGATGTAGCTCTCACCCATTTATGCATGTATGAGAAATCAAAGCCAAAATTGAGAAATAAATTTCTTTTCCCTACCAAACAATGTAGTCTAACAGGAGCAAGATAATAGCTTGCATTATTAGGCATGTAATATGCTCCTCCAAAGGAGGTATCTAAGTAGTATGAACCTCCATAGGAAAGATTTAAATAGACATAATCACTAGCCTTAATCAACCACTCGTAATTCAAGGAATAATTGAGCCCTATTCCGAATCCTTCAGCGTACATTGTTCTGTTATATAAGCTTTGTCCCTGATCCTTTTGGCTATATCCCCATGCGGCAAAAAGAAAAAGTGGAATGATGAGTAGTCTTTTCATATTGTCCGGTTTTTTAAGATCAAATTATTGCAACACATATATTTATTTCCTATTTATTGCATGAAGGATCTTGAGGAAACGTAATTTGCTCTACATATATATTCGAAATTTCACAACCATTGCTAGCTCGTACTTTAAAATTTATTACTTGTGGGTACGAAAAACTTTGTTGCAATCGTGAATAAGCATCGCCATTATCTTGCACATCAATTTCAGTGACCCAGGAAGAATTGTTACCAACTTGCCATTCATACAAATAAGCGTTATCAGGATTTGAATTTGCCAAGCTAGGCTCAAAATTTCCGGATTTATCATAGCAGTTTGCCGTACCATCATCCGTAGGGGTACTTTTATTCCATTTATTTAAGTCAATAGAAGCTTCATCAAACTCATCATTAAATATTAAATTCCAACCTGGTTTGTTTAGAGAGTTATTCGTATATGGGGTGCTTATTTTTATTTTAGTTGGTTTATTCTTTTTTCTCAAATTAATAGCAAAAACATTAATCAACTTGTTGTTATCATTATAATATGTAAAACTATTTGACAAATTAATATCATTCTGATAAAGTATTATTGAATCATCTGACCATAGACTCTTCCTGATTCCTTCACCGGGGGGGGGGGCTATAAGTATATAAAGGATAGTTTGTAATGATGCTACCATCAAGACAGGTATCATTGAATCTAGAGCTGTCCCAATAAACCCTTACAGGCCAATGATCTGCATGAACATCAATATACAAAAAGGAAGACCAATCTCCACAACTATAATTTATGGTCTTTTGTTTTGTTTGAAATGTTGTGATAGTACTATCATAGTATTTTTTAGGCCATGCGTCACTTATTCTTACATCAAATGATGAAGATACCGGATTAGCAATAATATTACTTCCATCAAAACTCTCATTATATTCATTAGTGGCCAAGCTGTCGTATCCAACAATGACACTATCACTGTTACCCGCAGCATCAACGAAAGTAAATTTTGTTAAAAAGTCTTGGGAAAATAAGGTTTGAGAAATCAACAGAAATATTAAAAAATTAAAGACTTTCATGATTTTTCAATAATAGTAAATAACGGACTAAACTTTGCATTAAAGAACTATTAATATTGCAATTTAGCAATACATTTTTACAAATTCAAATTTTATTTAAGGTTTTTTGTTAAAGTATAGTATCATTGAGCAGAGCAGAATAATTCTACACCCCTTAGAAACAGCTTATCATTATGGCCAAAACCACAGTATATCAAGATTATCCCAAATTTTACTTTGAGGTATCAGAAAAAAGCTATAATCAGATCCTGTTAACAAGGAGATAATCGATACTTTTATATGGAATTATTTAATAATAATATTAAGTCAATTATTTTTTCATATCCATGACAAAAATATTATATCTCTTAGGTAGAGGAACAAAGAGAATATTAATTTAAAGTTTCCCGGATTTTTTACTTCCTTTATACAAGTTGAACTTCTGAAATTTACATTCAATTGAACCGTTGAATACCGTAATTTTTTTTGAAGGATGAAGACCAATATTTTTCAATGCGGCATTATTGGCACTTAATATCCAGGCTTCAAATCCTGCATACGAAGCCTTTAGTTTATCGCCAATCATTTTGTATAAACCGGCCAGGTCTGCTTCTTCCATACGAATACCATAGGGTGGGTTCATGATAAGCATACCCGAATCAAAAGGAACAGCTAAGCGTTGAAATGATTTTCGTTGAAATTTTATATAAGAAGACAATTTCAATTTTTCAGCCGTTCTTTCAGAGAAGTATATTGATTTTGGCGACACATCGCCTCCAAGCATAGGCAAGTCATAATATTTAATATTGCTTTCGGCTTCTTCCATTACACTATTCCAGATATTTTGATTAAAATTTTCCCAATTCATAAAACCAAAAGCAGGCCGGTAATAATTAGGTGGAATATGAAAAGCCATCAGGGCTGCTTCAAACAAAATGGTAGCACTTCCACACATCGGATCAATTAAAGGAGTGTCCGGTGTCCATCCGCTAAATTTTACTAAAGCGGCAGCTAACACTTCATTCAAGGGTGCCTGATGTCCGATAGTACGATAACCGCGTTTATGCAAAGATTCGCCCGAGGAATCCAGCGAGATACTTACATTAGATTCAGCGATATGAATATTCAGGCGAATATCGGGGTGGGCAAGATCGATAGAAGGTCTTTTGCCCGTCCTGTCTCTGAATTGATCTACAATAGCATCTTTGGCTTTCAGTGCCACATATTGCGAGTGATTGAAAAAAGAAGAATTGACGCTTGAGTCAATAGCAAAAGTTTTGTCATTACTCAAGTATTCCGACCAATCAAAAGCTCCGATTTTACGATATAATTCTTCGGCATTGCGAGCCGTAAACTGATCAATCGGAAGCAATATGCGCAGGGCAGTCCGTAGATTCAGATTGGCCCGGTACATTAATTTTAAATCGCCCCGGAAAGAAACAGCCCGGGTGAGGGGAACAATATCTGAAGCACCGAGTGCTTTGAGTTCTTCTTCCAAAAGCGGCTCCAGGTCAAACATGGTTTTGGCAATCAGATTCATATTTTCTTTGGATGATAGCACAAGGGCAAAAGTACATAATACTGTTCTTGTTGGATGATTCGTTTCATTATTCCTTAGTCAATCTTCTTATCTTTGATACCTTATGCAAAAAATAATAATAATCCTCTTATTGTCTCTTAATTTTCAATATATTGCTTTAGGACAAACCTATGAAAGTGATCCGCGTTCTGATAGTCTTGATATAAAAAGCATTTCACTACAATTAGACCTGAGTGATTTGACTACAAAAAACATCCGGGGTATTGCCACTATTCGTTTGATATCCAGCGTGCCGTCTTTAGCAAGCATTCCATTTGATTTGCTCAAAATGACCATTGATTCGGTCAAGTTTAATGGGGCAGGGGCTGTTTGGCATTATAATGATACCTTGCTGCGTATCGAGCTAAACACCGCTATGCAAAGTGGCGATTCGGCCAGTCTGCAAATTGCCTATCATGGCCAACCTGTAAAAGACGTCACCGGATGGGGTGGTTTTTATTTTCAGGGTAATTACGCCTATAATCTCGGGGTTGGTTTCGGAGCCAATCCACATCCCTATGGCCGGGTATGGTTTCCCTGTCTCGATAATTTTACCGAGCGTTTCTCCATGGAACAATTTATTACTACTCAAAGTGGATATACAGCCGTTTGCGGTGGTGTATTAATAGATACTGTGCATCAAAACAATGGTGCAATTACCTGGCATTGGAAACTGGATGAGCCGGTTCCAAGCTATTTGCAATCGGTAGCTGTAGCTCCTTATACCTTATGGAGAGATACCTTTACCGGATGGCAGGATACTATCCCTATTATGATTGCCGGACTTGCTGGCGATACCGGGAAAATTGCCGGTAGTTTTGTGCACTTGGATGATGCACTTCACACATTTGAAAAGGCTTACGGTCCCTATCGATGGCCACGAGTTGGTTATGTGATGGTTCCTTTCAACAGCGGTGCCATGGAACATGCCACTAATATCGCTTATCCGCGAACAGTTGTGAATGGCCAAAGTACTTATGAAAGTCTTTATGTGCATGAATTGTCCCATCATTGGTGGGGCGATTTGGTGACCTGCCGGACGGCTGAAGATATGTGGATCAATGAAGGATGGGCTTCTTATTCCGAATATCTTTTCTATGAAAAAGTATATGGCAGGCAACGCTATGAGCAGGAAATCAGCATGAATCATAAAGCCATTCTTCAAACTGCCCATATCGATGACGGTGGCTGGTTGCCCTTATCGGGTATCGGTCATGATTATACCTATGGAACCACCGTTTACAGCAAAGGGGCCGATATGATTCATAACCTGCGCGGATATATGGGCGATAGCCTTTTCTTTCACTGTATCAAAGGATTTCTTACTGATAATGCTTATAAAGATATAAGTTCTATCGATTTGCGCAATTATCTGAGCCAGTGTTCCGGAATCGATTTGACTGATTTCTTTAACGATTGGATTTTTCAACCCGGTTGGTTGCATTTCTCTATCGATTCGGTGGTGGTTCATCCGTTTGGAAGCCAGTTTAAAGCCGATGTTTACATCCGTCAAAGGCTGAATCATGCCACTCATTACGGCAAACATATTCCGCTTACCTTGACTTTTATGAATAGTCAGTGGCAAAAAGTAGAAAAACAAGTTGACATGAACGGTCGCTGTGGGATTTATCATGTCTTATTGCCTTACAATCCTCCTTTTATTGCCTTAAATATGGATCAGAAAATCGATGATGCCGTAAGTGCTCAGCATATAGTTTTGAAAACTCCGGGTGTTTACAAATTGGAGGAAGCCATGATGGATATTACGCTGAATAGTTTACAACAAGATTCAGTTTTGCTGCGCGTATCACATCACTGGGTGGCCCCTGATCCCTTTGTAAGCCCTCATCCGGGTTTGCATTTGTCGCCCAACCGCTACTGGAAAGTGGATGGTTTATTCAGCGGTAATCTGGATGCGGTTGCACGGATCAGATATAACGGAACCCATAGTCATTCGGCCGGTTATCTCGATAATGAATTAATGAGCAATTCTGAAGATAGTTTGGTGCTGATGTACAGAGCAAAAGCAGGAGATGAATGGACAGAATATCCCGATTACCAAATCAATACATTGGGATCGGCTATGAATAAGTTTGGCATTATGGATATCAGCCCCTTGCGAAAAGGAGAATATACACTTGCTATTTGGGATCACAACCGTAGCGATAGTGTGCTTGTTGATCAAGCTGCCGACTGTATTGATTTAAACACGGCCTTGCCTTAATCGCCTCCGGTTTTATTGGCTACACTCAATGTATCACCCAATCCGGGAAAAGGGAAATTTATGGTAGAGATGCAGGGAAATAACTATTTCGATGACTTGTTTCTGTACGATTCATCGGGTACCCTGCTTTGGGAGTGGGCATTAAGCAGCCGGGTTCAATTATATCAGTTTGATTTAAGCCAATATAAGGCAGGTACTTATTTTCTGAAAGCTGATTACAAGGGGGTGACAAAAGCCACTGCCAAATTTGTGATTCTTCCTTAGTTTTGGTGCTATTCTACAAATAATAAAATTTTGAGTATGAAAAATATTGCTGTCATCGGTGCCGGGACTATGGGAAACGGTATCGCCCATGTATTTGCACAATCGGGTTATACGGTGCATCTGATTGATATTTCAGCGGATGCATTAAGCAAAGCAAAGGCAACGATTATTAAAAATCTTGACCGTCAAATTAAGCGTGACTTGATTACTGAAGCAGATAAAGAGGCTACCCTGAGCCGGATTTCACCCTTTACTTCCATGGAGCAGGGAATATCTACCTGCGATTTGGTTGTTGAGGCTGCTACAGAACACAGCGATACCAAAAAGAAAATATTTATGGAAATGGATAGGCTAGCCCCAGGAAATGCCATTCTCGCAAGCAATACTTCTTCTATTAGTATCACTAAAATGGCTGCAGTTACCCAGCGTCCTGAAAAGGTCATCGGGATGCACTTTATGAATCCTGTTCCGGTGATGAAATTAGTAGAAATTATCCGGGGTTATAAAACATCTGATGCGGTAACGAAAACTATCATGGAACTTGCTCGAAATCTGGGTAAAGTTCCGGTAGAGGTAAATGATTATCCCGGTTTTGTAGCCAACCGCATTTTAATGCCGATGATTAATGAAGCCATTATTGCATTATTTGAAGGGGTTGCCGGGGTAGAAGAAATTGATACCGTAATGAAATTGGGTATGGGTCATCCGATGGGTCCTTTGCAACTGGCCGACTTTATTGGCCTCGATGTATGTGCCGCTATTTTGGATGTCATGCACCGGGCTATGGGAAACCCCAAATATGCACCTTGTCCCTTGCTGGTGAATATGGTATTGGCCGGTAATCTTGGTGTTAAATCAAAAACAGGTTTCTACGATTATACGAATGGACTGAAAGGAGCACCGGTAGCCGGAAAATTCAAATAATGTCACATACTTTCAGGTACTTCAATACCCAGCAAGAGCATTGCTTGCTCAATAGTTTTGGCTACCTGTTCTGATAAGCGCACTCTGAAAAATAAAACAGATTTGTCCTTTGCTTTCAGAATCGGATACTCGTTGTAAAAACGGTTATAAAGTTTGGCCAGGTTTAAAGTAAAAGAAGCAATCAGCGATGGATCCATACTTTCGCAAGCTTCTTCTATAACCTTCGAAAAAGCAATCTCTTGCCGGAGGATAAATCGTTCAATGTTTTCGAGAGTATTTGACTTATCATCGTTGTTTCCCGGTTTACCCATGCTTTCCCATTTCTTTAAAATAGACTGAATCCGGGCATAAGTATATTGTATAAATGGACCGGTATCGCCATGAAATTCGATAGATTCTTCAGGATTAAAAAGAATTCTTCTTTTTGGATTGACACGAAGTAGATGAAATTTTAAGGCTCCCAGGCCAAGCTTTCGATAGAGAACTTGAGCTTGCTGTTCTGAAAAAGCTTCAATTTTTCCAAGGGCTTTTGTATGTTCTTCTGCTGTATCAAACATTTGTTGCATCAAATCATCTGCATCAACGCTAGTACCCTCGCGCGATTTCATTTTGCCACTGGGCAAATCAACCATACCATAAGATAAATGATAAATACCCGATGCATAGGGTTTACCTAGTTTTTCGAGTGTCCCTTTGAGTGCTTTGAAGTGATAGTTTTGCTCGTCAGCGACCACATAGACCGATAAATCCATTTCAAAATCCTGATAACGTGAATTGGCCGTGCCAAGATCTTGGGTGAGGTAAACCGAAGTACCATCTTTCCTGAGTAGAATTTTTTGATCCATCCCTCTATCGGTCAAATCTACCCAAACCGAACCATCGTCTTTTCTGAAAAAAATCCCTTTTTTCAAGCCTTCTTCTACCAATTCTTTCCCTGATAAGTAATGTTCGGATTCATAATAATTTTTCTCGAAATCAACACCGAGCGTTTCAAAGGTTTTTTCAAATCCTGCATATACCCAGCGATTCATAGTTTCCCACAAACGGATGGTTTCCCGGTCTCCTGACTCCCATTTTCTCAGCATTTGCTGCGCTTCGAGCAATAGGGGAGTAGCGGCTTTTGCATCGTCTTCATTATGGCCGTTTTTTATCAAATCAGCTACTTGTTTCCGGTATTGCTGATCAAAAAGTACATAGTATTTTCCTACTAATTGGTCTCCTTTCAAACCACTGCTCTCGGGGGTTTCGCCATGGCCGAATTTTTGCCATGCAAGCATTGATTTGCAAATGGCTATTCCACGGTCGTTGTAGATGTTTACTTTGTGAACTTCGTAACCTCCGGCTTCCAGTATATTGGCCATTGAATATCCAATGACCATATTTCTTACATGACCAAGATGCAGCGGTTTGTTGGTATTGGGTCCGCAATATTCTACCACTACTTTTTTACCGTTTGATTTCGAGAAATCATTGGTCTTTTCTCTTGCTTCAAATACTTCTATCCACCGCTGAGTCTTTATCAGGCAATTCAGAAATCCCTTTATTACATTGTAATCTTCAATTATATCGTAGTGGTCTTTTAAGTATTTACCTATTTCACCGGCTGTTGCTTCAGGCGATTTTCTACTTAATTTGCTTAATGGGAAAACTACAATTGAATAATCGCCTTCAAATTCTTTCCGGGTGTCGTTGATAAGGATTTCTGAATCTGATATATCTGCATTAAACAGCGTTTTAACAGCTTTTGCTGTTGCTGCTCTAAGTTCACGACTGATGTCTGCTTGTTTCATTTGGCTGGCAAAATTAGGGCATTCGACCGACAAAAAAGGCTTGTTTCTGATGAAACAAGCCTTTCATTTCCTAATCTTTTAATTTGCAGCTCTTACTTGATTTTGATTTCTCTGGCCGGTTTTACTTTGGCTTCTTCTTTTTTGGGAAGAGTAAGATTCAAAACTCCATTTTCATAAACTGCATTTAATTTTTCAGCATCCACATCTTCAGGAATGGTGAAACTACGTTTGAAACTAGTAAAATCAAATTCTTTGCGTACGTAGTTATCCGTTTTATCCACTTTTTCATTTTCTGCTGCCGCTTCAATTGTCAGCAAGTCGTTGTCAAGATTTACTTTAAAATCTTTTTTCGTGAGTCCCGGTGCTGCCAGTTCAATGCAGTAAGCATCATCGGTTTCGCTTACGTTGATAGCAGGTAATGAAAAATTTAAAGTGTCGTTACCGAAAAATTCGGCAGGATCCATATTGAAAAATTTGTTTACCAGATTTGGCATGCTGAAAGCCGGATGATATGTTCTTAATAAAGTCATAGTTGTAAAATTTTTATGTTAAACCATTAATTATTCTCGGTCTGCTTCCGGACAAACTGCATACCAATGGAAAAAAAACTGAAAAAGTTTAAATTTTGCATGGAAAAACGGAACATATGGCAGCGTAAGGCTACAAAATAGCGTCATGTTGGCAGATATATGAATAAATTACCTGAGGATTTTCCTGATTTTGAGTACTTGAATAAACATCATTAAGGAATCTTTGAGTACATTGATTTTGGTACCCGGAATTGTTTCGGAGATTAAAGGGAGAGGAACAATATGGATATTCTGCAAGGTAGCCCGGTAAAGAATTTCAACGTCATGAGCCCAACCCATTGTTTGCAGGGGTACGAATAAATCATCGGCAATTTTTTTTGGATATAGTTTAAAACCGTTTTGGGTATCGCGAATTTTTAATGGGGTTAATAATCTGATAAAGAGATTGAATATTCTGCCGGCTGCTTGTCTTAACCTGTCTTGCATTACCTGGCTATCGGGATCTACCCTGGAGCCGATGTAAATTGTATTTTGATCAAAACGATCATTTGTTTTTTTCAACCAATCGAATAAGGCAATCGGTGGAGTTGCCATATCGGCATCAAGGGTAAGAATAAAATTTCCACCGGCTGCTTCAACCCCTTTTTTCAATGCATAGCCTTTGCCACGGTTATCCGGATAGCTGATTATTTTTAAAGGAATTTGTTTCTGTATTTTTTGCAAAGTTTTGTTTTGTCGAATAGCAACAAGTGTTTCGTCTGTGCTGCCATCGTTTACAATAATTATTTCAGATTTTCCGGGCCAATTGTTCTTCCATTTTTGCAGTCCGTGGCTGAGCAAGTCTATGCGTTTTGCTTCATTGAAACAGGGTATGACCAGGCTGATTCTATTGGAATCAATCCATTCATTGTTTGAAGTATTTGAATAGGAATTACCGGTCATTTTTTCAGTTTGTTAAAGATAGGGCAATTGATTTATATTGCTGATCTTTTACCTAATTCAATTACTTTCAAATCATTTATTTTTCCATGCACAATTTGCAATTTTATCAAAGTCCGGATTTTATGAAATCCAATTCTACCTGCTGCTCCAGGATTTATATGTAATAATCCGTATTTATTATCCGGTATAATTTTAAGAATATGAGAATGGCCGCTGATGAATAAACCCGGACGGTTTTTTGCTATAAACTGTTTTACCTGAGGCCGGTATCTTCCCGGATAACCACCTATATGAATCATATAGACCGGTAAACCTGATGCATTGAAGTATTGATATTCCGGGCAAATATTTCTGATTTCATGCCCATCAATATTCCCATATACCATTTTTGTATTCCCCAAAGCCGATAGTTGATCTACAACAGCCATTGTTCCCATATCGCCAGCATGCCATATTTCATCGCAATCCTGAAGATGATTTATGATTTGTTTATCAAGATATCCGTGTGTATCCGATAGGATGCCTATTCTCACAATATATTAATTTGCTGATGAATATAATCGAAGATTTTTTCTGCTTCCCGGGGATGAAACCATATAAAACCGCTTTCTTTTCTAAACCAGGTATATTGTCTTTTTGCATATCTTCTGGTATTTCTTTTAATGAGCCGGATGCATTCTTCCTTTGAAATTTTTTGATCGAAATAATCAAAAAATTCGCGATAGCCAACCGTATCGAGACAAGGAAGTTTCCGGTATTTGAATAGTGAATAAGCTTCTTGTTCAAGACCTTGTTTTATCATTTGATCCACTCTCAGATTGATTTTTTTATAAAGTATTTCGCGACCCAGATCAAGCGCTATGCGGATCATTTGGAAGGGTCTTTTTTGTATTTTCCGGCTTCGAAACGAGCTATAGGTTTTCCCTGTAATCCGGATAATCTCAATGGCCCGGATAATTCTTCTGATGTTGTTTTTATCAATGATATTGAAATACTCAATATCTTTTGAGGCTAATTCGTCAAGTAGTATTTGTTTACCGTATCGATCAATATCGGATTGGATATTACTGCGAATTTTTTTATCAGGTGCAGGCATCGGATCAAAACCATTGGTAATGGCATGGATATATAAACCTGAACCACCTGCCATTACTACTATATCGTGGGTTTCGAATAAATGATGAATCAATTTGAGCCCGTCTTTTTCGAATTTGGCTGCATTATACGATTCTGAAATTGAAAACCGGTTGATGAAGTGATGAGGTATTTGTTGCAGCTCATCCATAGAAGGTTTGGCAGTGCCTATGGTCAATTCGCGATACATTTGTCTTGAATCGGCCGATATAATTTCAGTATTAAATCGCTTAGCAATTTGAATAGCCGTTTGGGTTTTGCCCGCTGCCGTGGGACCGGCAATAACAATCAGGATTTTTGAAGAATTATTCAATGCGGTATGTCCTAATTAATAAGATCTTCAAATTCTTCTTCGGTATCCTTGTCAAACTCTACTTCTTCTTCGTTTTGAAATTCTTCTTCATCTAAATCAAGTTCTTCAAATTCTTCACCAAATTCTTTTTTAGGATCTACATAGTCGTATTCGCCTTCGAAGAAGGATTCGTTGATTACTTCGCGCGATTCATTCAGGGTTCTTCCTGATGTATCTATCCAATGCGGATAACTATAGTTTGGATTTATCTTTTCTTTTAGATTTAAAATTTCAAGATAAAATATAAAATGATGGTGCAGGGTACTGCATTCGTAAATAAGTTTAGCATCAGGTTTTTTAAATAAATCTTTCATATTTACCGTACGCATTAATATACCCTCGGTAGAATTATCGGTATGGTTAAGGATATATTTTTCGAGCAAATCCCAATCTTTACCGGCACTGTAAAATTCAAATGATTTGATTCTTGACAGATGAAAAGCTTTCATAAGCACATGATGTAAATCAATGCAAGTATGTTCGTTTCTGAGCAATACTTTTTTGTGGATTTGCTCATCGCTTTTTAAATATGCTGTCAAGGCAATTACGGTCATGAATAATGTATTTGTAAACTGAAAGCTACAGAATTTTTTAATTTTCTTCGCTACTTAATCCGATTTCTTTTCCAATTTTCTTCATAAATTGAAAAGCTGAATCAAAGTTGTTGTCGATTTTTCCATCCAAGATTGCTTCGCGGATAGCTGTTTTTATAATTCCAACCTTTTTCCCGGCTTTAATGTTAAAAGTATCCATAATAAATTGGCCATCTATCGGTGGTTGCCAGTTTCTGAGCCGGTCACGTGTTTCTACCTGTTTTAAACGCAGACGTACTTTTTCAAAATTTTCGAGATACTGTTTTACTTTATTCTGATTTTTTGAAGTAATATCTGCTTCACATAAAAGCATTAAATCATCAATCTCGTTGCCTGCATCAAAAAGTAATCGTCTGATTGCCGAATCAGTTACTGTTTTGTTGACCAATCCGATAGGTCGTAAGTGAAGTAATACAAGTTTTTGAACGTATTTCATTTTTTCGTTCAAAGGTAGTTTTAGTCGTTTAAAAATACTGTAAACCATACGTGAACCGATGACATCATGACCATGGAATGTCCAGCCTGTTTTGTGATCAAATGCTTTGCTGGCCGGTTTTCCTATGTCGTGCAGTATTGCACTCCAACGGAGCCACAAATCATTGCTTTTTTTAGCTACATTATCAAGCACTTTTATCGTATGATAGAAGTTGTCTTTATGGGCCATGTCATCTATAATTTCGACTCCATGCAGCGCTTTTAATTCGGGCAGGACATACTGCAGCAATCCTGTTTGAAACAATAAAATAAATCCACTGGAAGGTTTGTGACTTAGAATAATTTTATTCAGTTCATCGCTAATTCTTTCTTTAGAAATTATTTCAATTCTTTCACGTTGTGCAGTTATCGCTTCGAGAACTGTTTTATCTATAGAGAAATTAAGTTGGCTTGCAAACCGAA
This sequence comes from Bacteroidota bacterium, assembly GCA_024276745.1. Classification (GTDB taxonomy): domain Bacteria; phylum Bacteroidota; class Bacteroidia; order Chitinophagales; family S012-47; genus JAJRWN01. Next base: position 11,769 of record JAJRWN010000100.1, on the reverse strand, counting down.
TAGCCCGCATCATTCTTAACGGATCGTCAGAAAAGGTGCTATGGGCATCCGTAGGTGTTTTAATGATAGCCTGATGCAGGTGAAGCATACCGTTGAAAGGATCGATAAAAGTTCCAAAATCCTTTTCATTCAAACTTACAGCCATAGCATTTATGGTAAAATCACGCCTCAGCTGGTCATCTTCAAGACTACCGCTTTCTACAACCGGGTTTCGCGATGTTTTTTGATAAGATTCTTTCCGGGCTCCTACAAATTCCAAATGAATGTCTCCTATCGATATACTGGCGGTACCATAGTTTCGAAAAATACTAACCCGTCCGGCCCCGGGCAATTCCTCAGCCAGGGATTTGGCTACCCGGATACCACTGTCTTGACCAAGACAAACAAAATCAATATCTTTTGATGATCTACCCAGTATTTGATCCCTGACATATCCTCCTACAATCCAAATCGGTATTTGGTGCTTTTGGGCAACTTTAGCAACTTTTTTAATGATGCTGAGTTCGGATTGTTTAATCAGCGAAATGAAATGCATAGTATATTACTTCAAAATTCAGCACAAAGTTATTTAATTCCTTTTTCCGGTAAACACGCATAATTAACGCTTTTAATATAGCTGAAATAGTGACCCGATTTTATCATTTTATTCGTGTTTTGTAAAAATTTACCATAAAAAATATTGTTGGAATAGCAAAAAAATGCATTGTTAGGTTAATGTAAAAAGCTGATAAACAAGTATATTATAAGTTATTACTTTGGGTAGAGGAGCAAAATTAAGGTGTAATAATAGAAAAAAAATGGTTTGCTCCATTGGGTACTCTAATATATTTTTGTCTTCCGTAAAGCACTACCCAAAATCTAATCAATTGGTTTTAGTTGAAATTCGTATAGATTAGGTTTTAAATTGTACATAAATATTGACTTTTGTGCTTGCCTCCCGGAAATCGTTGAAAAAATGGTTTCCGGTTTTTTTTCAGAGGAAGAAGTTTAAATTTCTTACCGGCTTGTTTTTGGATATCTATTTTATGATATGCCGTATGGTTTAATTGTTATGAAATTTAAAACTAGGTCCCAAAATATCATTGTTTTCATTCAGCACTTGATTCATGATTTCTATAGATTCCGGTATTTCGTGTACCAACACCGTCAACAAGTTGCGGATATCCTGATTGCGCAAAGATATCCAGTTATTAGAAATTCCTGTTTTGTTATTGGTTAAGAAAATAAAATGGGGATAATCGGATGATTCTAATTCTTTTGATAATGCATCTATTTTTTCATAAACGGACATAATAAATTGTTTAAAGAAAGTAAAAAAAACAATGTGCCGAAGGAGGGACTCGAACCCTCACGGCCGCAAAGCCACACGCCCCTGAAACGTGCGTGTCTACCAATTTCACCACTTCGGCATTAAGGGCATCAAAGGTAAAAAAATATTACGCTTACCATTCAATATTTTATATCAAAAATCAAATACTAATTTCAAATGTCCGGAGTGCTTCATTCAATGAAGTTTTTTTATTTGTCGAAGGTTTTCTTTTGCCAATAATCAAAGCAGCCGATACCTGAAATTTGCCGGCAGGGTAGTCTTTTTCGTATGAACCCGGAATAACCACAGATTGTGGCGGTACTTCGCCTTTATAATATATGGGTTTGTCACCACTGACATCAATAATTTTAGTCGATTGAGTAATAGATACATTGGCAGCCAATACGGCTTCCCGACCAATTTTAACCCCTTCAACAAGGATACATCTGGAGCCGATAAAACAGTGGTCTTCAATGATTACCGGTGCGGCCTGAACCGGTTCCAACACACCTCCGATACCAACACCTCCGCTAATGTGAACATCTTGTCCGATTTGTGCACACGATCCAACGGTAGCCCAGGTATCGATCATGCTGCCTGAACCGATATACGCTCCGATGTTTACGTATGACGGCATTAATATAACACCCGGTTCCAGGTATGATCCGTATCGGGCAAGTGCCTGGGGGACTACCCGGATACCTTTTTCTTTGAAATGATGTTTTAGCGGAATTTTATCAAAATATTCAAAGGGTCCGTTATGAATTTCTTGCATCTCACTGATGGGAAAATATAAAATCACCGCTTTCTTTATCCAAATATTTACCTTCCATGATGCATGGCTATATTCGGCAACCCTGATTTCTCCTGCATCCAGTTTAGCTATTACCGCTCTAATGGCTGCTTGCGTTTCTGCATTGCTTAACATGCTTCGATTTTCCCAGGCTTTTTCAATGATAGTTTTTAATGCTTTTATATCCATTTCCTGTTTAATTTCTATTGTTTTTATGTGTGTTTTGTCAGCTCAAGGTAATTATTTATGATCATTGAACAGTATCATGTTCTTTTTAATCATACCATTATTTAAGCTCCGTTTTATGTTTATACTATTGCTTCCGCCCTTAAAATTAGCAGGAATAGTGGAGTTTATCTTTTTGCAAGTTGATGTTGTTTTTCATTGATGTAATTTTAAGCCTGTTAGTGTTTTATTATCTTTACCGGTATCTAACCCTCAATTATTTATATTCATGAGTCTGTCTGCCCGTTTAAAGCTTTTCTTCCTGTTTGTTTTTTTGGTACTTGTTTTTACTGCCTGCAAGAAAAACAAACTTAAAAAAACTGCCTGGGAATCTGAAGTACTTTTACCCATAGCACATGGTTCGCTGGGTATTCCTAAGCTCAGTATGGATAGCTTGCTCACGCTCGATACTTCTTCTTTGGTTCATTTGGTTTACCAAAGCACTTTATATAATCTTAATTTGGTAGAGCAAAATATTAATGTCCCTGATACAGCCATTAGTTCTGTAGTTAGGTTGGATTCTATAAAAATTGACAATAGAAAAATTGATTTTCCAATTACTTTGGGTATGTTGGCACGCAGCGATCAATCAGGCGTTGGGGCATTGATTTTGGCTTTACACGGTACTACAGCTCCGCTTCCGGCTGTTAACAATTTATCTTCAAACGGCATACAACTTGATGCTACAAGTATTTTCGAAAATGCACTAATCGATTCTGGTTATCTTGATATTACGATAAAAAATGAATTTCCTGTCCCCATCGAAAATGTGATTTTTCAACTTAGCAATGAGAGCAACGGGCAAATAGTGATTCAAGATACGTTTCCATTGGTACCTAAAGGAGGCAGCCTTACTCATTCTTTTGATTTGGCCGGTAAATGGATAGATGGGCATATGGTAGGAAACTTATTAAATCTTGATTCGCCCGGAAGCAATGGTGTTCCTGTTTTAATTGATACCAATAAAGCAATAACGATTAGCTTTTTTACCCATGGATTAAGTATTGTAGAAGCTACAGCTATTTTTCCCGCTCAAAATTTGATTGATATTTCAGATGAGGTTGTTTATGATATGGGAGGACCGGAATTTACAAGCATGAAGATTCGCAGTGGTAATTTAATTATTACTGCTATCAATACGATTGAAGACAGTTTGAAATTGCATTATACCATTCCCGGAGCCATAAGTAGTTCCGGAGATGCTGTTAATATTTTTGCTGCGGCTGCTCCTGCTCCACCGGGTGGTAGTACCCAGATTCTAAAATCTTTTGACCTGGCGGGTTATACCATCGACCTGACCGGCTTTAATCATAATAAATCGAATACTTTTTATAATACTTTTACTGCCGGCATTGATTCATCAGGGAAACTGATTCACTTATCATTAAGCGATAGTGTATCGGTAACTTATGGTTTGCAAAACATTGTTCCTGAATTTGTAAAAGGTTATCTGGGGCAACACAGCTTTACGGTTGGCCCTGATTATACTCCGTTCAATTTATTTGATATTGTAAAACAGGGTAGCATTTCACTCGAAAAGGCAGATATGCGATTCTCCATATATAACCATATGGGCGTTGAAGGCAATATCCGTGTGAATAGTATTACTGGTATCAATTCAAAATCCGGTCAGCAAATTACGCTTACTGCCCCTGTAATAGGGCAGAATATCCCTCTGAAAAGAGCTTTCCTGAATCCGAATTCAACCGGCATAACCAGCATTTTGCTTAATAATCAAAATTCAAATATCAAAGCGTTGATTGAAAATATGCCTGATCAATTGCAGTATCAGCTCGATTTCTCTATCAATCCAAATGGAAATGCTTTTAACTATCAGGATTTTGCTTACTATGATGATGTGCTTCAGGCTACTATGGATCTTGATATTCCCATTTCATTGCAAGCCCAGGCATTAACATTGATTGATACCAATAATTTTGATTTGGGTTTGAATAATGAGGATTTTGCCCCCCTTCAATCGGCTACTTTTACCTTGTATATCGAAAATGGTTTTCCTATTGATGCAGAGGTGCAGGTTTATTTTCTTAATCAATCAATGAATATTATCGATTCTTTATTTACCGGCTCACAGTTTATTCATGCCGCAACTTTAAATCCTGCCGATTGTATGGTCGATCAGAAGGTAGAATCTGATTTATCAGCCGATTTTGACCTTTCAGAAATTAATTTAATCAATTCAGCCAGCTATGCGGTGATAAAAATTATTCTAAATACACCCACTAACAATCCCTGTAACTGGCCTATTAAAATTTATAGTCATTATGCCATTAATTACAAATTAGCGGCCCGCTTAAAACTGATGTTGAATGAGGATTTATAGCATTTTTATAAAAACTTTTATGGTATTCTCTGTGGGTATAACTTTTTTCTCGAATAATTTATATACTCAAAATTCACTCGTCCCGGGTATCGATGCTTTTAATCCGTTTTTTTCTTATGACAATCCGTTTACCCATAGAAATGATGAAGTACTGAACGAGATAAAATTTGATTTTGGTTTAGATTATGGTTCAAATCAAATTACTACTGAATTTTTTAAAACCATTTTATTTAAACAATTTATAAGCAGTGCGATAAAAGATCCGGCTGAAGCAAACTTACAAAGCAATAATAAAATAGGTGCCAATTATGGGTGGAAGCTTGACTATAAGCGAATAGTCAGGGATAAAAGCGGCCATTTGAACCGATTGTTGTTTTCCTTTGCTTCAAGGCAACTCATATCAGCTGCTTATTCGCCCGATTTTTTCAGGTTATTGTTTTATGGCAATAGCATGATGGCCGGCCGAACAGCCGAAATCAGTCCCTTTAATTTTGATTATTCGAATTATTACCAATTGAAGGCGGGTTATATGAAATCTATCCGCAGCGGGTTGGGCTCCTTGTTTATTTCATCGGCTTTATCGCTAAACTTTGGAAAAGATTATCAGGAAATTAATATTGAAAATGCTTCTTTGTTTACTGCCTTAGACGGCACTTATATTGATTTGAACTGGACGATGAATAGTTTTCATGCCGAAACATTAAACCAGGCATTGATAAATGGTTTTGGCCCGTCTCTCGATTTATCTTTTGATTTGGAACATGCCGGTTATTGGCATTTAGACTTACAAGATGTTGGCTTTATTCGCTGGTTTGCTAATGCCGCAAGCTTTAGAGCCGATACGGCTATTCATTGGGAAGGCCTGGCATTAGACAATCCTTTTTCAGCTCATGCAATCAGTACAAATTTTACCCAAATAGATTCTGTTATCAGTTTGGCCGGTGCACATAAAACCTACGGTGCAAAGACCATATTTATCCCCTGGCAAATGAATGTCGCTTACCGCAATAGCATCGGAAATCAGAGCTTTTTTGTTCAGGGTGGCATCAATTATTTGCATCTTCCGGCTTATTTTCCTTTGTTTTTTATAGCCGGTAGAAAAACCTTTTTAAATCAAAAAATAGCGGCTGAAATCAGTATAAGCTATGGCGGATTCAGAACTTTTGATAGCGGATTGAGATTGGCATTCAGCGACCGGAAAAGACTTCAAATAGCTGCGGGTACAAATTCACTGGCTTCATTTATTATACCTGATCGTTATCATTCCGCTTCGGTATTTTTTATTGCCGCTTATTCATTTTAGCTTCAAGCAATCTCTATTTTTATACTGTAAAAAAAACTACCACTTGCAAAATCCTGCTGTTATAATAATTGGTGCCGGTCCTGCCGGTTTGAGTTGTGCACTGACACTTGCCAAAATGGAAATTCCTTGTCTGTTGTTAGAGAAAGCGGCATTTCCGCGCGATAAAGTTTGTGGTGATGCACTAAGCGGTAAGACTATGCATGCACTCAGGCTTTTGAATAAAAACTGGCCTGCTGAATTGGAAAATCATGCCCGGACACTCGATTCATGGGGAGTGAGTTTTTATGCTCCTGACCGGAATAATATCCGGATTCCTTTTTATTTGGAAAAAAGTAAAAAACATGCTGCTCCGGGTTTTATCTGTAAACGTATTGATTTCGATGCCTGGCTGGCGCAAAAAGCTGTCGCAGAGAAATGGATAGATTTTAAGGATAATGCCTCGGTCACCGCTTGCCGGTATATTAATCATGTCTGGCAGGTGGAAGTGAATGGGCATGTACAATACCAAAGCCCTTTAGTCGTGATAGCCTCGGGAGCTCAATCTGCTATTGCAAATGCAGTTTCAAATTTCAAAACAAAACCATCGGCTCTTTGTGTCGGAGTGAGAAGCTATTTCAAAGGTGTGGAAAATCAAGATAAAGAAAATTTTATTGAACTGCATTTTATCAAATCCTTATCACCGGGGTATCTATGGATATTCCCTTTGCCTGATGGAGAAACTAACGTAGGGATTGGCATACGCAGCGATATTGTAAGGAAGAAAAAAATTAATCTTAGATTGGAATTATCCCATTTGATAAAGCATGACCCGGTGCTCAAAAGCCGGTTTAAAAATGCTCAGCAGCTAAGCCCGGTTCAAGGTTTTGGCCTTCCACTGGGATCAAACAAAAGAAAACTATCCGGTGAGGCATATCTCCTGGCAGGAGATGCTGCTTCATTAATCGATCCTTCTACCGGTGAGGGTATCGGGAATGCCATGCTTAGCGGGATTATAGCGGCAAAGCATTGCTGTCAGGCTGTAAAGGCAGAAAATTATTCCGCTTCCTGTTTGTATCAATACGATAAGGAGATTTATAAAAATCTGTGGAGCGAATTGAAACTTAGCCGTAAGCTTCAGTATTTATCAAGGCATGCTCGCTTGTTTAATTTCGTTATAAGGCAAATTAAAAAAAGTAAAAAACTTCAACACATCATTACTTTGATGTTTGAGGATATTAAATTACGTAAGCAATTAAGTAAGCCTTTTTTCTACATAAAACTATTGTTTTTACCCTATCATTAATGAATGCTTATTACCTTTGATAAAAATTTTATACCATGAAAAAACTCTTGTTTTTATTAGCCATTTCAGGAACGATTCTGGCCTGCAACAGCCAATCGGAAAATCATGCAAAAGATTCTGAATCGATGGATTCGAATCAAACTATCGATGAAGAGGTATTGCCTGATACCGGTCATTTTGGAGCATCATTCACTGCAATGAATATGCTGGATATGGCAGGAATGGAAGAGGCATTTGCCGGCCAAGACAGCATGACTGCCATTGTAAGAGGAGTGGTAAGCGAAGTTTGTCAGAAAAAAGGATGCTGGATTACCCTCGAAAGATTTAATGGAGAAATGATGCGTGTGAAAACGATGGACCAATTCTTTTTGCCAAAAAATTGCTCAGGAAAAACCGCTATTATCAATGGTGTGGTAAAACGGGTAGTAAGCCCGGTAGAAGAATTACAGCATTATGCCAAAGATGCCGGTAAATCGGAAAAAGAAATTGCTGCCATTACCGAAGACAAACATTCCATTGAAATGATAGCAAGTGGCATTATTATTCAATAGGCATTACCGGAGAAATTTTTCAATTTTTAAAATATAATGCCAGGAACTTTTGCAAAGCAAAGCGAGCTTTTTATCTTTGCACAGCTTTTTTTGAGAAGCATGAATTAAATATGATGACTCAGTAGCTCAGTTGGTAGAGCAACGGCCTTTTAAGCCGTGGGCCCTGGGTTCGAATCCCAGCTGGGTCACTTTTTTTGAATCTCGCTTATATCGGGGTGTTTTGCCCAGGTGGTGGAATTGGTAGACACGCTACTTTGAGGGGGTAGTGACCGCAAGGTCGTGCAGGTTCAACTCCTGTCCTGGGTACTATATTTATTTGCTTACTAACGGGGTTTTTTATAAACTTTACTTATCCTGTCGCGGAATGAATATTCTGAATTCTTGCTGCTAAATACTGATGGAAGGCCATTCACTGCGAAGCATACTGTAAATTGCCAAATCCCTGAAATGCTTATCTGCGAGCTGAACTTCCCTGAATATTCCTTCGAGTGAAAAACCAAGTTTTATCGGAATGGCTCTGCTTTTATAATTGCCCGGCATACATTTTATTTGAAGCCTGTTCATTTCCAGTTCATAAAAGGAATAATCCATCATCGTTTTGCAAGATCGAATCATGATTCCACGCCCCTGAAATTGCTGCCCAATCCAATAACCAATGGATGCACTTTTGTTTATTGGATCGAAATCTTCCAATCCAATCATGCCGGCTGCTTTTCCTTTATATAAAATAACAGCTGCAAAACCATCACCACGAAGATATTTTTCATAATTGATTCGTAGATAATCAATGGTATTTTGCCGGCTGAGCACACCCGATACCCATGGGAGCCATGGACTTAAATAAGTCCTTCCTTCATTGATCAGGGTGAATATACTTGTTGCATATTTTGTTTTATTTACTACTAATTGAATTTCATTATCAACCCGTATATGGAATATTAATGGTGCCTTCTTCATTGTTTTCTATTTCCTTTTATCCTTTACTTCAAGCTGTATTATCGCTTGAATATTTCACTGTTTATAATCATCAAGCCTCCCTGATTTATTAAGAAGTTTTACTTTGTTCCACACCTGTGTAGCCGGGGTTCGCGGTATTATTTTGCCGTAATTAATTATTAAGGGCTTTCAAATCTTTCGATTCTGATTATATAGATTTACGACAATCAAAACGATAATGTTTTGGGAGCAGTATGGTGGGCAAGGGGAAAAAAGGAAAAACTATGGTAGGGTGATTTGTAGCAACAATCCTCCACTGCCTATAATAAACACTTTGCGATCAGATATTTTCACAGACTGGTAAAAATTGCCGGGTGATAATATTTGTTTGCTTTGCCATTGTTTTGATCCGGGCGTAGTGAAATGAATGGTTCCCGGTCCTGCAGTTAGGAGTTTTAATTGTTGATCAAATATGAGAGACCAAATAAAACCACCTGATTCAAAGTCTATAGTCTTTTTTTGATTGAACCAATAGATTTTTCCTTTACCGCCTGATTTTTTGTATTGCCCTCCGCAGGCAAGCAATCCTTGTTCCGGTGCATACTCAATATCATGCAGTAAAAGTTTTGTGTGCATAGCACTTTTTTGAAAATCATCATTTTTAATTTCAAATATTCTGCTTCCAAGTGGTGAATATCCTAATGCTGCCACATTGTGTTGCTCAGGATTGTAGGCCATATCCCAAAAGAAACGGTTCCATTTATTGATTACCTGCCGCCAACTTTCACCCTGATCGGTAGATATATACACAAATCCCCTGGGTATTGCTCTTTTGCCTTTGGCAATAGGCATATTGCCTCCACAAGCATAGATAATGGAATCGCCTAGCGATAACAAACTATAAATGCTTCTTCGCTTTAACGAAGGTATGTGCAAGGTTTTCCATTTTTTACTCGAAAAAAAGAAGGTATAGATATATCCCTTGTCGCCCGAGATTAGAATCCGGTCGCTAAGTTTCAGCATTTTTAATAAATTATTGTCTTTGCCCGGAAATCCGTGTATATCTGTAATAATACCTAAACTATCTACCGATTTCAAAATACCATGTTCGCCACAAATCCAATACTCGTTTTTTTGAACTTTGATGATATCATAAAAAGAAGAATCGGGCGATGCAGGGGCTTGAATAAACAAAGTGTTTTGAGCAAATATCTTGTTTCCAAATCCAATAAAAACAAGCAATAATGGAAAAAGTAAAAAGCGTTTGAAATTCATTTTAACTTTAATTGGTCATGCTAATGCTTGCGGTATCGGGTATTTGTTGCGAAATATGGTTTAACTGTAGTAATAGCGAATCCCTCAATATTTCAAAATCGTTTTGATAGCTTTCGGGCAATAGTTTTGAAGGAGGTAGTTTTTCTTTAAAAGGATCTACCTGTTGTCCGTTTTTCCAGAAACGATAACATACATGAGGTCCTGTAGCCAAGCCTGAACTACCTACATAACCAATCACATCGCCTTGCTTTACCCGGCTACCAATTTTCAAATGGTTTGCAAATTTCGACATGTGTAAATATTGTGTTGAGTATACTGAGTTATGTTTAATTTTAATAAAGCGGCCATTTCCGCTTGTAAATCCTTTTCTTGATATAACTCCGTCTCCGGTTGCAAGAATAGGTGTTCCGTAAGGGGCTGCAAAATCGGTACCCAGGTGGGCTTTATTCCGATGCAATATTGGATGATAACGACTGGTAGAATATCTTGAGCTTATTCTTGAAAATTTTAATGGTGCTTTTAAAAAAGCTTTGCGCATGCTGTGCCCGGTAGAATCGAAATAATCGTTGATACTGTCTTTTTCAAACCAAAATGCATAAACGGCTTTGTTGCCGGAGCTCATTTTGGCAGCAAGCACTTGATGTATGCCGGCTTTCTGATTGTTTACCCATGTTTCATCATAAATTGCAGAAAATTTATCTCCTTTTTGGATATGATAAAAATCGATAGTCCATGCAAAAATATCGGATAAATACATGGCAAGCAGGGGAGATGCATTGGCTTTTTTCATGCTGAGCCACAACGAATTCTCGATAGTTCCACTTACTGTTCTGATCTTTAGGCTTACCGGTTTTTTACCTCTGTAAACAATTATTGAATCAGAATGAGCGAAATTATATACTACAAATTCTATGGTGTTGATTTCGTAAATAAAATATTTTGCAATCGAATCTTTCGATCGAATAATACAATAAGGATTTCCGGATCTGAATTTTTTTACACTGTAAACGGTGTCGGCTGCCTTTGCAATCCTCTCTACTGTTTCATAACTTACGGTTTCCCGCAAGAGTATATTTGCCAGATAATCGTTTTGCCTGATGGTATCAAACAGATATATTGCTGAATCCAGTTTGATGTCATAAGGAAATACTTTGACCGTTTTTATTTGGCCGGTTTCATGGTTTTCAGCTTTGTTTTCAGCTTTGTTTTCAACCTTGCTTTGGTCTGATTGACATGCACTTAAGAAGATGATTGCAAAAAGATAAATGATGGATAAGGCTGTATCAGTCCGGGTAGCATGTTTTGTCATTAGAAAAGGCTTTGGTTTGGTGTGAGCAAATACAGGATAGCCGGATATGTCACTTCTCAAGAAATTGGTCTATCCACTCATGAATTGCATCGGCTATCGCTTTCATAGTACTTTCTTTAAACGGAGATTCAAGCTTTGCTATTTCAACCAGCTCAAGAAAGGATAAACTTCCTCCTTTTTTGCATAAATTTAAGTAATCTTGCCAAGCCGACTGATGATTGTTTTGGTCTTTTATCCAAAATTGAAGTGCACAAATACCGGCAAGTGTATAATCCAGATAATAAAAAGGACTATTAAAAATATGAGCTTGTTTTTGCCAAAAGCCACCGTTTTCAAGATATTTATTGCCTGAATAATGCTTAAAGGGTAAGTATTTTTTTTCAATTTTTCTCCAGCATGCATTTCTTTCTTTCGGATTCATTTCCGGATTTTCATAAACCTGATG